>JAIYAI010000228.1 GCA_027489135.1 Acetobacteraceae bacterium | reverse complement strand
CGGCTCTTCGTCGGCCCGGACACCGGCTTCGTCCTCGCCCCGGCGCTGGAAGCGCAGGCGATCGGGCCGCTGGCCCTCGGGACGGGCGGCGGACGGCTCGGCTGGACGAGCTGGCTCAGCCTGCCGCCGGGTCGGGCGCGACGGCGCGACGGCACCGAGCCCCGCTTCGAGCCGCGCTGACCACGGCGCCGGATTGGCGGTATCGGAGCAACACGATTCTGTGATCGATCCGCGCCCGTGCGCCAGCGCACAGAAATCGGCAGCGCTGCGGCTTAGGGTTCGTGCATCAGTCGTGACGCGGATGATGCCAGTCCGCTCACGATGCGATATAGTAGCGCCAACTTTGTACGAGGCATCCGTGAAGGCGAAATCCGTCCTCCTCACCGCGGGTCTGGCCGCGCTGCTCGGCGGTGCCGCCGCGCCCGCGCTCGCGCAGCGGTCGTCCGGCGAGACCGAGGTGCAGCGACTGATCGACCAGCTCAACCCCACCGGTCGCACGCGTGGCATCCGGCTCCCCTCCGATTCCGGGTCATCGGGCGCCCCGCCGGCGGCCGCGCCGTCCGCCGGGCAGGAGCGCGTTGCAGCGCCCATGGGCAAGCCGGCCGCCCCGGCCCGCCGTCCGGCCGATGCCGCGGACACGAGCCCGTCGGCGACGCTGACAGTGCTGTTCGCCAGCGGCTCGGCGGTCCTGACGCCGGAAGCGGCCCGCAGCATCGACCCGCTCGGGCGCGCGCTGACCTCCCAGACCCTGGCGCCCTTCCGCTTCAGGATCGAAGGGCATACGGACCGGGTCGGCCCGCGCGATACGAACCAGCAGTTGTCGGAAGCCCGCGCCCAGGCCGTGCGCGCCTACCTGATCCAGCGCTTCGGGGTACAGCCCGATCGGCTCGACGCGGTCGGCCTCGGCGAGGATCAGCCGGCGGTGCCCACCGCGGACGAGACGGCCGAGCGGCGGAACCGCCGGGTCGTCATCGTCAACCTCGGGGCCTGACCCGATGCACGCGGCTCGGCCGACCTTGGACGGGTCAGGCCGGACCGCATCCAGCCTGAGGGAACCCGCCCGGCATCGGGCGGCTCCCTGCCCTTGCAACCCGTCCGCGGAGACCGTTCCCCGATGACTCGCCTGGCCATGCTGCTCGGCGCCGTCGCGGCGGCGACGACGACCCTGGTGTTTCCCGGTACCGCGCCGGCGCAGACCGACGCCGCGGCGCAGGCCCTGATCGACAGGCTGCGGCCCTCCGCGAATGCGGGCACGCGCGGGCTGCGTATCCCTGGCGCCGATGGCGCGACGCAGACCGCCCCCGCCCCGGCCTGGCAGGCGCCGCTACAGCGCCCCGCCGCGGCACAGCCGCGGGACGCCGCGCCCCGCCCGGCGGGGCCGCCGGCGACGGTCACAGCCGCGGCGCCGCGCCCGCCTCTGCCCGCGGTGCGCGAGACGACGGCCGATGCCCCGTCCGTCTCCATCACCATCACCTTCCCGACGGGATCGGCCACCCTGACACCGGAGTCCGAGCGCGCGCTTGCGCCGCTCGGCCGCGCGCTGACGGCCAGCGAGCTTGCCCCCTTCCGTTTCCGCATCGAGGGGCATACGGATTCCGTCGGCGATGCGGCGCAGAACCAGGGCCTGTCCGACCGCCGCGCCGCCGCCGTGCGGAACTACCTGATCACCACATTCGGCGTCGACGAGGCCCGCCTCGTAGCCGTGGGCTTCGGCTCCGCGCAGCTTCTGGTCCAGACGCCGCCGCAGACGCCCGAGCTGCGCAACCGCCGCGTCCAGATCGTCAACATAGGGAACTGAGCCGCACTCCATGGATGGCGGCCAAGGGGACGATACCGTCAGGCTGACCCGAGCCAAGGCGGCCCATCAGCGCGCTTCCGACGTGCCAATGGTGAATGCGGCGGGACGTGCGCCCCCCGCGCCGCGCCGGGGCAGGGCGTCCTTCCTTGTGGTTGTCGCCGGCGCGGTCGGGCTCGCGGGATGCGCCCTGGCATCGCTGCTGCTCTGGACGGATGACGCGCCGCGCATCCGGCCAGGCGTAGATGCACCCGGCAATCCTCCGCAGGCCGGCGCTGCCGAGACGTCCGGGTCGGTGCGGGCCGCCGCCGGACACCCGGGCCAGGAGATCGCCGGCAGGCAGGCGCCGCCCGCCGCGCCGCCGGTGGACACCGCGTCGGTCGGATCCGTATCGTCCATCCCCGCAGGCCCGGTCAGTACCGCGCCAGCCGCCCTCCCTGCCCTGGTCCCCCAAGCACCAGCCGCCCTCGGGACCCCGGTCTCGCAAGCACCAGCCGCCCTCGTAGCCCCGGTCTCGCCTGCGGCGATCGTCTCGGCACCCGCTGTCTCCGCACTGGTCGCACCACCCAGCCTTGCCCCGGCAGAGCCCGGGCCCCTGCGGGGCATGGTCGTCCTGCCCGTGCCGTTGCCGCCGCACGCCCCTGCGCCATTCGCCAGCGAAGCCGAACTGCTCGCCGCCACGCCGGAGCGGTCCGTCATGCTGCGGCTCCGGGAGAACCCGGCGGTCTTCGTCCTGCTCTTCCCGACCCTCGACGAGCAGGGCCGCGCGCTGAACCGCATCGCCGCCCTGATCGAGAAGGCCGGTCAACCGCGCGACCGATTGCTGACCGACCGGGAACTCGCCCTGGCGATCGAGAAGACCGGGGAAACCCCGGCGACCTGGTATCTCGGGCATGACTACCAGGGCAGCGACCTTGCGCGCTTCTTCGCGCTCGCCGAGCGCGACGGGATTCCCCTGAATCCTGCCGAGACCTGGGTGCGGGAGCGGTTCCTGGAGGCGAGGGCCCTGGTGCCGCACGGCTCGGAGGTCGCGCTCATCTCCACGGCCAATTCGGACCAGCGCTTCGATCCCGCGATGCGGGCGGCGATCCTGCGGCACGAGATCAGCCACGGCAATTTCTTCACCCTTCCCGCGGTACGGGCGCATGTGCTGAAGGTCTGGCGCGACCGCTTCCGCGAGCGCGACCGCCAGGCGATCCGCGCCTTCCTGGAGCGGGAGGGCTACGACGTCACCAACGAGTTGCTGATGGCCAACGAGGCCATGGCCTACCTGCTGTTCACGCCCGATGCGCGCTTCTTCTCGGCCAGGCTGCTCGGCGTGACGGAGGCAGAGGTCACGCGCCTCCGCGCCCTGATGCGCGACGGTCTTCCGCTGCCCTGAAGGGCCGCGTGGACGGAGGAGCGCTTCGCGGGCAGGCTGGCGCGATCGCAGCCGGAGAGCGCCCATGACCCTTCCCGTCCTGATCGCCGGCGCCGGTCCCGTTGGCTTGGTCGCCGCGGCGTCGCTGGTGCGGCGCGGCATCCCGGTCATGGTGCTGGAGGCGGAGGCGGCGCTGCCGATCGAACTCCGCGCCTCGACCTTCCATGCGCCGACGCTCGACATGCTGGACGATCTCGGCGCGGCGAAGCCGATGATCGCGCAGGGCTTCGTCGCGCCGCACCTGCAATACCGGAACCGCGACCAGTCGCTGATCGCGGCGCTGGATTTCGGGGTGATCGCGGATGCGACGCGGCATCCCTTCCGGGTGCAGTGCGAGCAGTTCAAGCTGACGCGCATCCTGGCCGAGCTGCTGCGCGACGAACCGGGCTTCACCCTGCGCTTCGGCGCGACGGTCGAGGGCTGCGCGGATCTCGGCGACCGGGTGCGGGTGACGCTGGCGACTGGCGAGGCCATCGACGGGGCCTGGCTGGTCGGCGCCGACGGGGCGCATAGCTCGGTGCGCCGGTCCGCCGGCATCGCCTTCGAGGGCTTCACCTGGCCCGAGCGCTTCCTGGTGCTGTCGACCCCGCACCGCTTCGAGGACGACATCGAGGGCCTCGCCGACGTCACCTACTACGCCGATCCGGAGGAGTGGTTCTTCCTGCTGCGCGTGCCGGGGCCGCTGTGGCGCGCGATGTTCCCGGTCAAGCCCGCGGTGAGCGAGGAGGAGGTCATGTCCGATGCCTTCGCGGACGCGCGCATGGGCGGCATCCTGCCCGGGCGCGGCGGCTACCCGATCCGGCACCGGACGCTCTATCGCGTGCACCAGCGCGTGGCGGAAACCTTCCGCAAGGGGCGCATCCTGCTGGCGGGCGACGCCGCGCATATCAACAACCCGCTCGGCGGCATGGGGCTGAATGGCGGGGTGCATGACGCGGTGAACCTGGCCGAGAAGCTGGCGCAGGTGATGCTGGACGGCGCCGACGACGCGCTGCTGGATCGCTACGACCGGCAGCGCCGCGGTGTGACGATCGAGGTGGTGCAGGCGCAGACCATCGCCAACAAGCAGAACCTGGAGGCGACGACGCCGGAGGCGCAGGCGGATTTCCGGCGGCGCATGCGGGAGGCGGCAGAGGACCCCGCCAAGGCGCATGCGTTGCTGACCCGCATGTCGATGATCGCCAGCCTGCGCCGCGCCGCGGAGATCCAGTGATGCGCCGACGGGCGGTGCTGGCCGGTGCGCTGCTGGCGCGGCCGGCGCTGGCGCAGGATCGGCCGCTGCGGCTGATCGTGCCCTATCCGCCGGGCGGGGCGAGCGACTTCATCGGCCGCGTGGTGGGCGAGCGCATGGCGCGTGGCCTCGGCCAGGCGGTGGTGGTCGAGAACCGGCCCGGGGCGGGCGGCAACCTCGGGACGGAGATCGGGCTGCGCGCGGCGCCGGACGGGCAGACGATCACGCTGGGGGCGATCGGCACGCTGGCGGTGAACCGCTTCCTGTTCCGCTCCCTGCCCTATGACCCGGATCGCGACGTCGCGCCGATCAGCCTGCTGGCGCTGGTGCCCAATCTCATGGTCGTCCCGCCCGCGCTGCCGGTGGCGTCGGTGGCGGAGTTCGTGACCTGGGCGAAGCCGCGGGGTGGGGCGGTGAATTTCGGCTCGATCGGCAACGGCACGTCGCAGCACCTGGCGGGGGTGCAGTTCAACATGCTGACGGGGACGGCGATGCAGCACGTGCCCTATCGCGACCCGGCGCAGGTCAACACGGACCTGATGGAGGGACGGGTGCAGGTGCTGTTCCAGTCCATCTCCGGTGTGGCGGAGATGGCACGGGCGGGGCGGATGAAGGCGCTGGCGGTCACCGGCGAGGATCGCGTGCCGGCCTTCGCGACACTGCCGACGTTGCGCGAGGCAGGGGTGGACGTGACCACCGTCGGCTGGTTCGGGCTGGTCGCGCCGGCCGCGACTCCCGCGCCCGTCCTGGCTCGGCTGGAGGCAGCGGCGCTGGAGGCCGTGCGCGACCCGGCGGTGGCGGAGCGCATCGTTGCGACGGGCAGCATCCCCCGCGCCGAGGGCGCCGAGGCCTTCCGCCGCTTCATCGCTGTGGAGACCACCCGGCTGCAGGCCATCGTGCGCGCCAGCGGCGCCACGGCTGACTGACAGAAAAAGGAGGGTTGGGGTGGTTTGGAGGGGAAGGGCGTTCTCTCCCTTCCCCTCCAAGGTCACGCCGCCCAGGTGGGTTTGCGCTTCGCCTTGAACGCCGCGATTCCCTCCGCCGCCTCCTCGCTGTTCGCGGTGCGCGAGAAGGCCGCGGCGCCTGCCTCGGCGTATCCTTCCGGCGAGATCGGCCCGAGGGCGGCGAGCAGCCCCTTGGTTTCCGCCAGCGCGTTCGGCGCGCCGTCCAGCACCGCGGCGATGGTCGCCTGCACCTGCGCTTCCAGGGCCGCCGCATCCGGCAGCACGGCGTGGACCAGGCCGATGCGCGCGGCCTCCGCGGCGTCGATGATGTTGGCTTCCAGCACCATGCGCGTCGCGGCCGTGCGGCCGGTGCGGCGCGCGACCCAGGGCAGGATCTGCGCGGGCACCAGGCCGCGGCGGACCTCGGGGGCGCAGAAGCGGGCGCTGGCGGCGGCGAAGGCGATATCGGCGCTGCAGCAGAAGCCCAAGCCCCCGGCGTGGCAGGAGCCCTCGATGGTGGCGATCACCACCTGCGGCAGGTTGGAGATATCGGCGAAGCGTGCGCCGGTGCGCCGGTTCCGCACGGTCTGCCGTGCCAGGCGCTGCTCCAGGGTTTCCGTGCTGGCGACCTCGGTCAGGTCGAGGCCGGCGCAGAAATGCCCGCCGGCGCCGGAGATGACGAGGACACGGGCGGTGCTGTCCTGCTTCAGGTCCGCCAGCAGCGCGTCCCAGGCGGCGCCCATGGCCTCGCTGAGCGCATTGCGGCGCTGCGGGCGGTCCATGATGGCGCGGACCAACGGGCCCTCGCGGCGGATGGTGAGGGGCGCTTCGTCGCTCATGCCTTGTCTTTCCTAGGCGGTTCCGCGGAGGCTAGCGTGGCAACGACACGGGAGGAACCAAGGCCATGCCGATGCCATGCCGAAGCGGGCTTGCCGCGCTTGTCCTCGCGCTGCTCTGGGCCGCGACCGATGTGCGGGCGCAGACGGTGACGCTGGTGGTGCCCTTCGCGCCCGGCGGCGGCACCGACCTGACGGCGCGGGTGATCCAGCCAGAGCTGGCTGCGGCGCTCGGGGCGACGGTCGTGGTGAAGAACACCGCCGGGGCGTCCGGGACGATCGGCGGCGCGGAGGTGGCGCGGGCGGCGCCGGATGGGCAGGTGCTGTTCTTCTCGCCGGTCGGCCCCCTGGCGATCCAGCCCAACCTGCAGCGTGGCATCCGATACCAGGCCGCGGATTTCGCGCCGGTCTGCCAGGTGGCCTCGGTGGATGTGGTGATGATGACACCACAGAATTCGGGCATGCGCACGCTGGCCGATGTGCTGACGAAGGCGCGGGCGGAGGGCGGGAACCTGCCCTACGGCTCCTCCGGCATCGGCACCATGCCACATATCAGCATGGTGGATCTGCAGCGCGCGACCGGCGTGCGCATGACGCATGTGCCGTTCCGCGGCGGCGGCGAGGTGATGCTGGCCTTCCAGCAGGGGACGCTCGCGCTGTTCAGCGACCAGCCCGCGACGGTCCGCCAGCACAACCTGCACACCATCGCGGTCTTCGCGCCGGAGCGCCTGGCGGAGTTTCCCGATGCGCCGACGCTGCGGGAACTCGGCTACGACCTCACCTACGCGATCTGGACCGGCATCTTCGCGCCCGCCGCGACGCCGGCCGCGGTGCTGGACCGGCTGGAGGCCGCATGCGCCACGGCGATGCGGCGGCCCGCGGTGTCCGAGGGGCTGCGGCGGATCGATACGCCGGTGGTCTATCGAGACCGCCGGACGCTCGCGACCTTCCTGGCCGCGGAGAACGAGAAATACCGCGCGCTGATCGAGGCCTCCGGCATGCGCCAGGCGGAGTAGCCGCCTGGACGGGGTTGCGGCGCGGCGGCATGTTCCGCGCCGACCCTGTCCCTGTCGCGTGCTTCACGCCTTCGGTGGTTCCACCTCCGGCGATCACGCTCACCCCGGAGCTTGCCTGCCATGGCCCTGCGCTGCGACCTGATCATCCGCGACGCCACGCTGTTCGACGGCACCGGCGCGCCGCGCAGCACCGGCGATGTCGGCGTGACGGGGGAGCGGATCGTCGCCGTCGGTGACCTCGGCGGCGCCACCGCCGACCGGGAGGTGATCGCCACCGGCAAGGCGCTCGCGCCGGGCTTCATCGACAGCCACACCCATGACGACCGTGCCGTGCTGTGCGGACCGGGGTGTCTCGCCTGCAAGTCGAGCCAGGGCGTGACGACGGTGGTGGTGGGCAATTGCGGCGTCTCGCTGGCGCCGATGCGGGTGGCGAAGGGGGAGCGGCCGATCCCGCCGCTGGACCTCGTCGCGGAGAGCGGCACCACCTACGACAGCTTCGGCGACTATGCGGAGGCGGTGCGCAAGCACCCGGCGGCGGTGAACACCTATGCCTTCGTCGGCCACCAGACGCTGCGGTACCGCGTCATGGGCAACGACCTGCTGCGCCCCGCGAAGGATGGCGAGATCGAGCAGATGCGCCGCTTCGTGGCGGAGGCGATGGCGCAGGGGGCCTCGGGCTTCTCCACCGGCCTGTACTACAAGCCCAACATGCATGCGACGACGGAGGAAGTCATCGCCGTCGCCGAACCGCTGCGCGCCGCGGGAGGCATGTACGCCACCCACATGCGCGACGAGGCGGACCGGGTCTGCGCCTCGATCGAGGAGACGCTGAAGATCGGCAAGAAGGTCGGCGTGCCGGTGCATATCAGCCACCACAAGTGCTCGATGCCGGAGAATTACGGGCGGTCCGTGCAGACCCTGGCGCTGATCGAGGCGGCGGCGACGATGCAGGAGGTCGCCTTCGACATGTACCCCTATCCGGCGGGATCGACGGTGCTGATGCCGGACCGCCTGCGCGACGACTGCCGCGTCATCATCACCTGGTCGATCCCGCACCCCGAGATGACGGGCAAGGACCTGGCCGATATCGCGCGCGGCTGGAACACCGATATCCGCGCGGCGGCCGAGAAGCTGACGCCCGCCGGCGCCATCACCTTCCAGATGGACGAGGAGGATGTGCAGCGGATCATGGCGCATCCGCTCTCCATCATCGGGTCGGACGGCATCCCGCATGACGAGCACCCGCATCCGCGTCTCTGGGGCACCTTCCCGCGGGTGCTCGGGCTCTATTCCCGCCAGCTTGGCCTGCTGAGCCTCGAGGATGCGATCCACAAGATGACGGGGCGCACGGCGGCGCTGTTCGGCATGGTGGATCGCGGCGTGCTGAAGCCGGGCGCCTATGCGGACCTGGTACTGTTCGACCCGCACCGCGTCATCGACCGCGCGACCTTCGAGGAGCCGAAGCTGGAGAGCGAGGGGATCGAGCAGGTCTGGACCAATGGCGTAGCCACCTGGATCGGTGGCCAGGGCCTGACCGGCGCGGCGCCGGGGCGGCTGATCCGGCGCGGCCGCGGCGACTGAGGCGCCGCGAAACGCACGAAACAGACGCAAGAAACGCGGCGCAACGCGCGCAAGCTCTTTGCCGGCCGCGTAACCCTTCTCGGCCTGTTCCGCAGGCGCGCCGATGCATACCGTCCGCCGCATCACGAACGGCCCGAAGCCCCGGGCCGCAGCGGACGGAGAAGCGCCATGCCCACCCTCACCGGCGGCAACGACACCTACAACGCGCCCCTCGGCCTCATCGATGTCGATGGCGGCGCGGGCATCGATACATTGGTCATCGACTACTCCACCTTGACCCTGCCGATCCGCTACGACTGGGACGGCTGGAACACCCTGTTTGACGATGCGCTGAACCAGGTGCGCTACACCGGCTTCGAGCGGATCAGCGTGACGGGCGGCAGCAACGACGACGACCTGCGCGGCTTCGACGACGCGGCAGGGTCGGACGTGCTGCGCGGCGGCGCCGGCAATGACGACCTCGCCCCCGGGCGCGGCGCCGACAGCGTCGATGGCGGCACCGGCATCGACCGGGTGCTGATCGACTACCGCGCTGTGCCGGCAGCGGGCCACAGCATCACCCTGCTGGCCTCCGGCGTCACCACGGTCGCGACGACCAACCTGAAGATCGAGAATGTCGAACGGCTCTGGTTCTACGGCAGCAATGCCGGCGGCAACGACCTGATCGACACGCGTGCCTTCGCGGGCAACGACTACGCCTTCGGCAATCTCGGCAACGACACCATCGCGCTCGGCACCGGCCAGGACCAGGCGGAGGGCGGTACCGGCGAGGACGTGCTGGTCATCGACTACGCCAGCCTCGCCATGGACCTCACGACCTGGGATGCGCCCGGCAACTGGCGGCGCTTCGGCGACCAGGCCAACGGCACGCACTACACCGAGTACAACGGCTTCGAGCGCTTCGCCATCACCGGCGGCAGCGGCAACGACCTGATCGTCGGCGACGTCCTGGCGGACACGTTGTCCGGCGGCCTAGGCAACGACACGCTCCAGTCGGGCACCGGCGTCACCACCGATATCCTCAACGGGGGCGACGGGCGCGATCTCTGGATGGTGGACCTCCGCACGATGGCCGCCCCGGTGGCCATCGACATCAGCGGCGCGGCGCAGACGGCCAGCACCGGGACGACGATCAGCGGGATCGAGCAGCTGGCCGGCTGGATGGGAAGCGGCTCCGACCTCGTGAAGCTCAACGCCGGGCAGTTCGGCGACACCCTCGACCTCGGCAGCGGCGATGACACGGTGCAGAGCGGGCGGGGCGTGGACAGCTTCGCCGGCGGCAGCGGCACGGACCGGCTGGTGATGGACTGGAGCCAGGTGCTGGAATCCATCTCCTGGACCGACATCGGCGCCGGCTATGCCCGCTACGGCACGGCCAGCGGCGCGGATCGCCTGGACTACACCGGCTTCGAGGCCTTCGACCTCACCGGCGGCAAGAAGGACGACGACCTGCGCGGTGGGGCGGGCGCGGATACGCTCAAGGGCGGGGCCGGCAACGACAGCCTGTCCAGCTTCGCCGGCGATGCGGTGATCGATGGCGGCACCGGCACCGATCTCTGGTCCGCCGATCTCTCGGCGCGGACGACGGGCATCGCCGTCAGCCTGGCCGGCAGCCAGACCACGGCGCAGGGCGGTGCCGCGGGCCTCTCGGTGCGCAACATCGAACGCTTCGCCCTGACCACGGGCAGCGGCAACGACAGCATCGATGCCGGCGGCTTCACGGGCAACGACAGCGTCTCGCTTGGCGCGGGCAACGACGTCTTCGCCTCCGGCCTCGGCCAGGACAGCGCGGATGGCGGGACCGGCGCCGATACGCTCGTTGTGGACTACGCGACCGTGACCGCGAAGCTCACCTTCACGGACCTGACCTATGGCTGGGCCAGGCTCGGCCAGGCCGGCGCGGCGGCGAACATCCAGTTCGTCGGCTTCGAGAGCTACGACATCCGCCTCGGCACCAATGCCGACATCTTCAAGGCCGGCGCCGGCAACGACACGCTGCGGGGCGGCGACGGCGATGATTCGCTCTACGGCGCGGGCGGCGCGGATTCGATCGATGGCGGCGCCGGGCGCGACCTCTGGCAGGCCGACTACGCCACCTACGGCAGCACGTCGATCAGCATCGTCCTCAACGCGGCCGGCAATGCCGGGGTCGGTGGCATCGGCGCTGCGGTCGCGGGGATCGAGGACATCATCGTCACCACCGCCAGCGGCGACGACCTGGTCGATGCCTCGGCCATCCTCGGCGGCAACACCGACCTCGTCCTCGGCGCGGGCAGCGACACCGCCATCCTGGGCGATGGCCGCGGCCGCGTGGACATGGGCGGCGGCACCGACACGCTCAAGGTCGATTTCTCCACCTCCACCACGTCGGTGCGCACGGCCGACCTCGCCAATGGCTGGACCCGGATCGACGACCTGGCCGGGATGAACCGCATCGACTGGTACGGCGCCGAGCACCTGGCGCTCAGCGGCGGTTCGGCCGATGACAAGCTCTTCGGCGGCAGCGGCAACGATACGCTGGTGGGCAATGCCGGCAACGACATTCTGGTCGGCGGCCTGGGCGACGACCAGATGACCGGGGGTGCCGGCGCCGACATCTTCCGCGTCGGACCGAGCTGGTTGAACTACGGCACCGATACGATCACCGATGCCGCGGCGGGCGACATCATCCGCCTCGACCACGCGGTGACCCTGATCGGGCCCGTCACGCTCGGCAGCGGGGCCTCGGTCGGCCAGGGGCGGGTGCAGCTCGAGGTCACGACCGGACCGACCGGGCCGGTCACGACCCTCTATATCGGCCTCGACACCTCGGTCGGCGCGGCGGATGCGGTGGTGCGGCTGCTCGGGACCTATGCCCCCTCGGATTTCTCGCTCGGGGGGCGGCTGATCAGCGTGCTCGCCGGCTCCTCCGCGGGCGGCAGCCCGGGCGCGGACCTGCTGACCGGCACCCAGGGCAACGACCTGCTCTCGGGCGGGGATGGCACCGACATGCTGCTGGGCAGGGAAGGGGCGGACAGCCTCGACGGCGGGACCGGCGCGGATACGCTGGTCGGCGGCGTCGAGAAGGACCAGCTCACCGGCGGCGGCGGGGCCGATGTCTTCCGCTACACCGCGCTCAGCGAGAGCCAGGCCGGCACGCTGTTCCGCGACGTGATCACGGACCTGCGCAACGGCGCGGACGTGATCGACCTCTCGGCGGTCGATGCGAACCCGGTGCTCTCCGGCGACCAGGCCTTCGCCTTCATCGGCACGGCCGGCTTCAGCGGCGCCGCGGGGCAGCTGCGGGATGCCGGAGGCGGGGTCGCGGAGCTCGACGTCAATGGCGACGGGCTGGCGGACTGGCAGGTGCAGTGCACCGGGATCCTCGCCTTCGTCGCCGGCGACTTCGTGCTGTAGGCCCTGGGCGCGTCTTTCCCCCCCGCGCCGGGGGCGGTAGGTGGTCGGGCGGAGGACCCGCCCGACCATGCCCACCGCTGCCGAACGCCTCATGGAGTTCCTCGCGCTGCAGGGCGTGGACCGCGCCTTCTGCGTGCCGGGTGAGAGCTACATCGCCCTGCTGGATGCGCTGCACGCCAACAACCGCGTCGACCTCGTCACCTGCCGCGCCGAGGGCGGCGCGGGCTTCATGGCGGTTGCCGACGCCAAGCTGACCGGGAAGCCGGGCATCGTTCTCGTCTCCCGCGGTCCGGGCGCCTGCAATGCGTCGATCGCCGTGCACACGGCCGAGCAGGACGCGGTGCCGCTGATCCTGCTGGTCGGGCAGGTGGAGAAGCGCGACCTGCGCCGCAACGCCTTCCAGGAGATCGACTACCAGTCGATGTTCCGCGGCATCGCCAAGTGGATCGGCGAGGTGACGGAACCGGACCAGGTGCCGGAGATGATCGCCCGCGCCTATGCCATGGCCATGGGCGGCGTGCCGGGGCCGGTGGTGCTCTCCCTGCCCGAGGACGTGCTGGCGATGGAGTGCGCGGCGCCGCTGCTGCCGGCGACCCTCCCCTCCCCCGTGCCGCCCTCCCCCGCCGATGCGGCGCGGCTGGCGGCG
>JAIYAI010000635.1 GCA_027489135.1 Acetobacteraceae bacterium | reverse complement strand
GCCGCCGTCCGCGGTCCGCTGCCTCCCAGTCGCGGGCGCGGTAGGACCACCACGTGTAGAGCTTCTGGTCCTCGGGGACGAAGTGGCGCACTGCGTCGTGCCAGGCGCCGGCGCGCTGCCAGCCCGTCAGCGCCTCGACCTCGACGGGCGTGTGGGAGACGACGTCGAGCAGCTGCTTGTGCGACCAGACGTCGTGCTCGAGCGGCGCGATGTTGAGATCACCCACCATGACGGCGCGGGTCGCCGGGCCGCGGGTTGCGCACCAGGCCGTGGCCTCGGCGACGAAGTCGAGCTTGTGGGCGAATTTCGGGTTGGCCTCCCGATCCGGAATGTCCCCGCCGGCGGGGACGTAGAAGTCGTGCACGTCGATCGGGCCGCCGGGCGCGTCCAGCGTCACGCCGAGATGCCGGCAGTCCGACTTGCTGCACCAGTCCGGATCGTCGGCGCGCACCGCGAAAGGCAGGCGCGAAAGGACCGCCACCCCATTGTAGCCCTTCATCCCCCGCATCGCGACGTGATCGAAGCCGAGGGCGCGCAGCGCGTCGCCGGGAAAGTGCTCGTCCGGGCACTTCGTTTCCTGCAGGCAGAGCACGTCGGGTTCGAGAGCCGCGACGACCTGCGCGATCAGCGGATGGCGCAGCCGGACGGAGTTGATGTTCCAGGTGGCGATGCGGAGCGGGCGCTTCGCCGTGGCACGGGCGATGGCCGGGGCCTTGGCGGTGGGTTTCGCGGTTGCCCTGGCCGGTGCCGCCTTGGCGGCCGCGGGTGTGACAGGTGCCGCCTTGGCGGCCCCGGGTGTGACAGGTGCCGCCTTGGCGGCCCCGGGCTTGGCGGGGGATGACTTGGCGGGGGGCATGCCACTTCCTGGCAGACCCGCCGCTGATTCGGAAGCGCCTCGTCCAGGCAGCGGGGACGCCGAGGCATCCCCGCCGCACCGGATCACACGATGCGGCAGCGGACCTCGCCGACGCCTTCGACCACGCCTTCCAGCAGGTCGCCCTTCACCACCGCCGCGACGCCTTCCGGCGTGCCGGTCATGATCAGGTCGCCGGGCTCGAGCCGTACCAGCTGGGACAGGTTGGCGATCACCTCCGGCACCGACCAGATCAGCTTCGAGAGGTCGCTGGTCTGGCGCACCTGGCCGTTCACCTTCAGCTCGATCAGCCCCTTCGACGGATCGACGCCGGCGGCCGGGACCAGCGCGCCCATCGGCGCGGAGTTGTCGAAGCCCTTGCCCATGTCCCAGGGACGGCCGGTCTTCTTCGCCTCGTTCTGGATGTCGCGGCGGGTCATGTCGAGGCCGCAGCAATAGCCCCAGACATGCTTCAGCGCGTCGGCGACGCTGATGTCGGACCCGCCGGTGCCGATGGCGACGACCAGTTCCATCTCGTGGTGCAGGGACTTCGTGACCGAGGGATAGGGCATGTCGGCGCCGTTGATCACCACGGCATCGGCCGGCTTCGCGAAGTAGAAGGGCGGCTCGCGGGTCGGGTCGGAGCCCATCTCGATCGCATGCTCGGCGTAGTTGCGTCCGACGCAGTAGATGCGGCGCACCGGGAAGACCTGCGAGGAGCCCTTGATCGGCAGCGAGGCCACCGGCGCGGGCGGGATCACATAGGAGGTCGCGGGCAGCGCGGCATCATCGGGCATGGGTGGGTCCTTCCAGCGGATGCGCGCGGGATAGCAGCCCCGGTTGCGACCTGGAAGCGGGGGTGCGGCGCTGGCGCCACGCCCGGGCGCCCGTGCACTTCAGATAGCACATTAAGGATTGACGGGAAGCTGCCGTCGCGGGCAGAAAAAAGCGCCCGGACAGGGGGGTGTCCGGGCGCCGTTGTTATAGTTTCCGATCGGAAAGGTCGGGCGAGCCGGCAGGGGAAACCGGCGCGTCCACCGAAGGCCTTGCGACCTCCGATACCCAAAGAATAGCGACTTGCGCGCCGGGATGCAAAAGGCGTTTTGCCTCTGCATGCCGCACACTCATGCAATTCGTGCGAATCTCGCAAGCGTGATGACGGGGCCGTGCCCTGGCCCTCATTCCGCCGCGATGTGCTGCATCCGCCGTGCGGCCCAGGCCGCGCAGGCCTCCCCGAACATCCCGAACAGGGCGCGGCTGACCGCGTCCGTCTCCCAGTCGTATTCCGGGTGCCACTGGATGCCGAGGGCGAAGCCGCGCGCGTCCTTGACCCGCACCGCCTCGATCGTGCCGTCCGGGGCCCAGCCCTCCGCCACGAGGCGCGGGGCAAGGCGGGCGATGCCCTGGTTGTGCAGGGAGTTGACCGGGATGTCGGTGGCGCCGCCGGCCAGGCGGGAGATCGGGCTGTCCGGCACCAGCCGGATGTTGTGCGCCTTGGCCGTGCGCACCCGGGCGAAGCGCTGATCCGACGGGGTCGAGTGGTCGATCCGCCCCGGCAGGTCCTGGATGCGCTGGTCCAGGCTGCCGCCCAGCGCCACGTTCAGTTCCTGGAAGCCGCGGCAGATCGCCAGCAGCGGCAGTCCGGCGGCGATGGCTGCCCGGATCAGCGGCAGGGTGGTCGCGTCCCGGGCATGATCCTCGGGCGTGCCCTCCGCGTGCGGCGGGCCTTCGTAGTAGTCGGGGCAGACGTTGGACCGGCTGCCGGTCAGGATCAGGCCATCCAGGCGGGGCAGGATCTCGGGGACCAGTGCCTCGCCGGCGGCGGGCAGCAGGATCGGGATGCCCCCGGTGGGGCCGAGCACGACGCGGATGTAGCTATCGGATGCGGCATGGTTCGGCGTCCCGAAGACGCCGAAGGGCTTCACGCAGCAGGAGATTCCGATCAGCGGTTTCATGCGGGGCACGAGATTCCGATCAGCGGCGTCGACCTTTGCATGCGATTCCGATGCCGGGCGTCATGCGTGTGTCAAAATCGCCTGGGTTCGTGGCGCGATCAAGGCGCGCCGGGGACAATACCAGCAATTTCCGCGCCGCTGGACGCATGGCGGTCCCGGCGTCCGACGCATGGCTCCTGCGCCGCGCTACTGGATGCCGAGTTGCTCGCGGAACCGGGGATCGTTGAACTCGAAGAGCAACCCCGGATAGCGGCCGCCATATTCCTGGCCGTAGAGGCTCACCCGCGTCTCCATGCCCTGGGCGTCGACCACCGCCCATTGCTTCAGCTCGAAGGGGGTCTCGGAGAAGACCAGCGTCAGCCGGCCTTCCTGCGGGGCGTTGGTGCGCTGGATGGTGATGCGGACCATGCCGCCCGACCGCTCCACCCGCGTCACCGTCACGTCGCCCGAGAAGGCAACGCGGTCGCGCAGCAGCAGCCCGAGCGGCGTCGAGGAGATCGGCACCGTGCTCGGCTGGCGCAGCGCCTTGTCGAAATGGAAGAACTGGCCGTGGCTGGCGACCAGCAGCATCGGCTCCTGGTCGTATTCGAAGCGCATCTTGCCGGGGCGGACGATCCAGGCCGTGCCCTCGGCCGCGGCGCCGTTCTGGGCAATCTGCAGGAAGCGCGCCTTCACGCTGGTCAGGCGGTTGAACCAGGCCTCGGCAGCGGCGATGTCGGCACGGTCGCGGTCCGTCAGCGCCTGCGGGCCGCGCGCCGGGGGCGCGGCGGCGGCGGGCGGCGGCGCGGCGCGCTGGGATTGCGCCAGCGCCGGCGTGGCGGCGAGCAGCGGGAGCAGCAGGAGGGACCGGCGGTGCATCACCCCCCCTGTGTGGGGCTTCCGCGCCGCCGGTTGAAGCCCCTTGCGGGCAAATGCCTCAGCGCGGCGCCGTGGGGCGGGCGCCGGGCGGCGGGCCTCCCGGACCACTGGGGCCTCCGCCGCCCGGCATGCCGGGCATCTGCATGGTCTGGTAGCCCTGCGGCGCGCGGAAGCGAGCGGGATCCTGCGGGCCGAAGGTGACCTGCGTCGCCACCATGCCGCCAGCCGGCCCGCCCTGGGCGCTGCCGCGGCTGCGCAGCATCACCCCGTCATCGGTGACGCAGGCCTCGCCCTCGCCCATCTCGCCCTTCATGGTCCAGACCGTGCAGCGGTGGCCGAGCAGCGTCTCCGTCCCGCCGCGGGTGAAGGTGGTGCCCGGGGGCGGCTGCGACGGGTCCGGCATGGCGGGATCGCGAGGCATCTGCATGACCATGCGCGCCTGGTCCTGCACCATGAAGCTGGTGCCGGTGCGGGTGTCCGTGACGATCCAGCCCTGGCCGCCAGGCGGGTCCATGCGCATCTTCTGCTCGGCCTGCAGCCAGGACAGGCGCATCTCGCCGCCCGCGGGCACGCCGGGCGGCCCCCCCTCGAAGCGATAGGTGACGGTGACGTCGCGCGTCGGGTGCGCGGGCGGGCGCTCCTGCGCCGCGGCCGGCAGCGCGGCCAGCGCGAGGACGGCGGGAAGGACATGACGCAGGCGCATGGCGGTCGGCTCCGCTGTGGGGGCGGGACCCTCCGCCGGGCGCCGCGCCGGGTCAAGGGTGGCGACCCCATGGGCCGCCACCCCCGGACGCGTCACAGCAGGAAGTTGTTCACGTCGAAGAGTTGCGCTGCCGTCACGCCGTTGACCTGGGCGATGATGGTGAAGCTGAGGCCGCCGACCAGCCCGTTGGCATCGACGGCCAGGAAGCTGTCGCTGACCCCGGCGGTCGAGGTCTGCACGAACTGGCTGAGGTTGCCGGCATTGACCACGCCGGCGCCGAAGATGCCGATGAGGTCGATGTCGTCGGTGCCGAGCACGAAGTCGGTGATCGTGTCGGTCGCCTCGGAGACCGCGTTGAAGTCGAAGACGTCGGCATCCGCGCCGCCCGTCAGCACGTCGTTGCCCGTGCCGCCGCGCAGGGTATCGAGGCCGCTGCCGCCGAGCAGGCTGTCGTCGTTCGCGTCGCCGCTGAGGACATCGTTGTCGGCGCCGCCCTGCAGCGTATCGTTGCCGTTGCCGCCCGAGAGGCTGTCATTGCCGCCCGAGCCGTTGATGGTATCGGCGTCGTTGCCGCCCGTCGCGGTATCGCGGCCGCTGCCGCCGCTGATGGTGTCGAGCCCGTTGCCGCCATCCATCACGTTGTTGCCGGTGCCGCCGACGAGGCTGTCATTGCCGTCGCCACCCCCCATCGTATCGCTCCCCTTGCCGCCATCGAGGGTGTCGTTGCCCTGGTCGCCCTGCAGGATATCGGCATCGCCACCGCCGCCGCCCGCGAGGCTGTCATCGCCATAGCCGCCGCGCAGCACATCGGTGCCCTTGCCGCCGTCGAGCGTATCGTTG
>JAIYAI010000378.1 GCA_027489135.1 Acetobacteraceae bacterium | reverse complement strand
GCTCGATCCAGCCGAGGATGTCGTTCAGCTCGGTCTGCATGCGCGTCACCTCCGCCTCCTCCAGCCGGATGCGGGCGAGCGACGCGATGCGCCGGACGGCGGCGGTATCGAGCGACATTGCGGGTTCCGTCATGCAAGCGAGGGCGCGCTATAAGGCCCCCCATGCCCCCGTTCAACCGAAGCGCTCCCGGCCATGCCGCTGCTTGACCTGCCCGCCCTGCGGGCCGGCCTGCCGCGCCATGCCCGGCTGATCGGCATCGATCCGGGGTCGAAGACGCTCGGCCTCGCGCTGTCGGACGTGCTGCTGACCATCGCCTCCCCCTATGGGTCCCTGAAGCGAGACAAGCTCAAGCGCAACGCCGCCGAGATCGGCGCCATCGCGGCGAAGGAGGGGGCGGGCGGGCTGCTGGTCGGGCTGCCGCTGTCGATGGACGGCACGGTCGGCCCCGCGGCGCAGGCGGCGAAGGACTGGGCGGCGGCGCTCTCGGACGCCACCGGGCTGCCGGCGGCGCTGTGGGACGAGCGGCTCTCCTCCTCCGCCGTCAACCGCATGCTGATCGAGGAAGCCGATCTCAGCCGCGCCAAGCGGGCGAAGGCGGTCGATGGCGCTGCGGCAGCCTACACGCTGCAGGCGGCGCTGGACGCGACCCGACGCGCATGAGCGCCCCCATCGTCGAGGTCCGCAACCGCACCCCCGCCTTCGGCTGGGGCTTCATGGCGTTCTTTCTCGGCATGGTCGGCGCCTTCACCTGGATCATGGGCACCGACGGGCCGCACCCGTCGCAGCCGGCCTTGCTGCAGCATGGGGCGCTCGGCCTGTTCTGGATCGTCGGTGTGATCGTCGCGGCGCACCTCGGCAGCATCCCCTGCACGCGGCTCCGCGTGCTGCCGGGCGGTGCGGTGGTGCTGTCCAGCCGCTGGCCGATGCGCCGGCAGGAGGAGCGATTCGCGCGGGATGCCATCGCCGCGGTCGAGGTCCGGCGCGACCGCGATTCGGATGGCGACCCCTATTTCAGGACCGTACTCACGCTGCGCGACGGGCGGACGGAAACGGTGCGGGAGGGCCATGACGAGGCGGAACAGCAGGCCCTCGCGGCGCGCCTGACGGCGGCGCTCGGGCCTGGCTGAGCGCTCCACCCGGGTCCCGACCCGTCGCCGTAGGGCGGCCTGCCGGGCGCCGGCCGAACCCAGGCCCCTTGCCGCAGGGACGCCGGACTGTGAGAGAGACGGCATGCCATACGCCGACGGAAACCGGGCTGCAGAGGCGGAGCCCCCGCCTTATCGCCTGCGCAACCTCGCGCCGCTTCCGCTCTGGCTCCTCACCTTCGGCTTCTTCGCCGCCATCATCCTGCTGACCTGGACGTTGAAGCGGAAGGGCACGGAGTGGGGCTATCCGATCTGGCTGCAATACGCGGCGCTGCTCGCCTTCTGGATCGGGGGCTATCTCGGGGTCGGGCATTTCGTCCGCCGCCCCTGCACCTGGCTCCGCGTGGCGGCGGATGGCGAGGTGCTGCTGACCCGGGCCTGGCCCTTCCGGATCCGGCGCGAGCGGATCCCCCGCGCCGCGATCGCCACGGTCGCGGTGCGGGAGGAGCAGGACTCCGAGGGCGATCCCTATTTCCGCACCCGGCTTGTCCTGGCGACGGGCGAGGAGATCACGGTGCAGGAGGGGCACCGGCGGCCGCGGCAGGACGCGGTGGCGGCGGCGCTGCGGGGGGCGATCGGGATCGGGCGGTGAGGTAGCGCGGGGCGCCGTCGAATATCGTGCCCGACATGGACAGCAGGGTTAGCCTGACGGATGGCGGGCGGGAAGCCAGCGCCCATCATGGCCACTCCGGCTGCACCTGCTGGCTCCGCCGTTCGTGTCCAGCCGGTTCGGCGGCCTGGAGCGGTGCGCGCGCCAAGCGCCGGCGCAGTCCACGTCGCCGGGGCGCGGCGCGCGACGCTCGATGGCCGTTTCGGGCGGCCATCTGGGCAATGTCGGCTCACGCGACGGTCGGAATCACCCCATGGGGCGACATGATTCGATCCCGCCGCAGTGCGACCCGTCGCGCGGTCATCGAACCAGCCTCAACATCGAAGCCATCTCGCGGTTCCGCCGATCCGACCCGGACGGATTGAGGTCATCCGGGAAAACCGGGATAAGTCCTCATATCAACTGCCCATCTGACGAACCTTCGCCGAGGACGCGGCAACGCCCCATGATCGAACGTATCATCCGGAAGGCCGCGCTGGCATTTCCCCAGGTTCGACGGCTCAAGGAGCAGCGCGATGACGCGCTCCGCCGCCTGGAGGTACTCGAACGCCAGGTCGCCGAAGCGGCAGCGCGCCGGAGCGACGAGACCGTGCAGGATCAACGGGCCGACCGTGCGGTCCAACGTGCCCTCGAGGCCGTGCGGTCGGAGTATACGGTGCTGCCGCGCTTCGCGTACCACCTGCCGATGGACTACGCGGCGGAAACCTTGCCGCCGGTCTTCGATCCTCCCGTCATCGTAGAAGGCGAGTCACTGCCCCTGCCGCCCCCGGCGGAGCGGCACGGGCACGCCGGCGGCGACGCCGAGTACCTGGAATGGGGCCGCTACGAGAAGGACCTGCTGGTCCGCTTCATGCGCGACAGGCTGCCCAGTCTCGACGGTCTTTCCATCATGGACTTCGGCTGCTCGTCCGGCCGGGTTCTGCGGCATTTCCACACGGATGCGGCCAAGACCAAATGGAAGCTCACCGGCGTCGACGTCTCCGCCCGCCGGATCGAATGGATGCGCCGACATTTTCCCCGAGACATCAATGTCTACACGGGCACCTTCCTGCCCATCCTGCCCTTCGAGGACAACAGCCTCGATGTGATTTACGGGATGAGCGTATTCACCCACATCAAGTATCTCTGGGACACCTGGTTGTTGGAGCTGCGCCGCGTGCTGAAGCCCGGCGGCCTGCTGATGCAAAGCATCCATACCGAGCACGCGTGGCGCTTCTTCGTAGCCCACAGGCAGGAGGCCTGGGCGCGGGATGCGCTCGGGCCGATGCTGTTGGAGCATGCCGCGCTGCCGGCCGACTACGTCTATTTCGGCGATCTCGACAAAAATCAGGTCTTTTGGAAGGAAAAAATCGCCGCGGAATTCTGGAGCCGCTACTACCGCGATGTCGAAATCCTGCCGCCGCCGGAGCGTTACAGCTATCAGAGCTGGGTGATCGCCCGGAAGTAGTTTGAGAGGCTGTTGGCGAGTATTTCATGTACGCCACGATTAGGGTGGCGCCCGCGAAGCGGTCAGGCGAGTCGCGAAGACTGTCTCCAACCAACGGGGCACCTCCGGTCACGCAACCCCTGCGGCGGCGGAGGCCAAGCGCGTTGCGGGACGCGCCGCGCCGGCCGAGCGCGCGGACGCGCGGGCCGGCGCCTGCGCAAAGCTGACCCTGGCGCCCGACCATCATGCCCGGGCCGGATTCAGCCCTGTGGGCCTTGTCCCGCCTCATCACAATGAGTGATGTCGCATCGCTTTCGCATCTATTTCTCCTGCCCAAGCTGTGTCAGCTTTCCGCCATTGGAGCGCCGGGAGACGCGGGATGCGCATCGGCAAGACCTTCGCCGCGGTGGCGGCCCTGGGACTGCTCGGCGGCTGCGCCGTCGTCGATCCGCGCATCGCCAGCGGGCCGGAGGAAGGCGGCTACTGCATGCCGGAGACCGCAGGGCCCACCGCCGGCAGCGGCAGCCGCGGCTGCCCGCCGGGCTACATCCGTCTCTATGGCGGCTACCGCAACCGGGTCGGCACGGCCGATCACTTCGACCACGCCATCGCCCTGCTGCGCGACCGGCGGCACGAGATGCAGCAACGCGACCGCGAATTGGCGCAACTGAACGCCTGGTCGCGGATCGTCACGCTCGGCGGGCTCGGCACCGGGGTCGGCGCGACGGCGTTCCAGGCGAACGGCACCCTGGTCGCGGCATCGGTCCTGACGGGGGCGGCGGGCTATGCGGTCGGCACCGGCTTCGCCCCGCCCGCGACCCGCCTGGTGCTGATGGCCGGGATCGCCGCGCTGACCTGCACCGAGACCAAGGCCTTCTCGGCGCGCGTGGACCGGATCAACGGGACGATCATTCCTTCGACGGCCGTGCGCGGGGATCGGCGCCGGACGGCGACCGAGAGCGCGCCCAGCCTGCAGACCCGGGCGGCAGACGCCCGCGTGAGCGCGGCCGTGGTGATCGGCAAGGCCGACGCCATCATCCGCACCGCACCGTCGCCCGACAGCCCGCAGGCGCAGTTCGCGCGCTCGGCCGCCGCGGCCGCGCAGCAGCTTTCGAATGCGGCCAACGCCGTCCGGTCCGGCGACATCCGCGGCACCCTCATCGCGAATGCGGTCTATGAGCGGACCCTGTCGATCGTGAACGAGGTGAACCGGCAGATGATGCTAGCCACCCCGGACCTGAACGCGATCGTCTCCCTCGCGCGGGGCTCGCATGGCCTGGCGGTGAATGCGCTCGCCGATACGCGCATGGCGACGGCGAGCGCCAATGCGAGCCTTGCGGCTGCCGGCAGCACGCCGCAGCCGGCGGCGCCGGCCCCGGCCCAGCCGGATGCGGCCGGCACGACCGCTGCGGCGCCGGCCGCCGCGCCTGGCGCACCGACCGACGGTTCCGCCAATACGCCACCACAACCGGCAGGGTCCGCCGATAGCGACCTGAGCACCGCGGCCAACACCGCGGCGCAAGCAGGACGAGAGCTCCTGACCGCCCTCGACGAGGTCACCAACGACGCCGTCGCGCAGATCACCGCCTGTTCCTTCGAAATCCAGGACGGCACGGCGGATATCGCCCTGTCGCCGACGACGCTGCAGATCACCGGAACCGGCCAGAACGCCAGCGCGACGGCCATCGCATCCGGCGGCCGCGGCCCCTACCGCGTCACCCAGACCGGCACCCAGACGGGAATGCGGCCGGCCTCGGAGCTCAGCACCGGCCCCATCCAGATCCTGCGCGGGACGGCCGGGGCGAACACCACCGCGACCTTCCTCGTGGAGGATTTCGGCTCCCGCGCCAGCCGGCCCGTCACCCTGACGGTGACGGCGAAGTAGCCCGCGCGGGGTCGGGGCCCGTTTCCCCCCCGCGCCGGGCGGCGCTAGAACCGCGCCGCCCCGCGCCCCGGACGACTCGCCCCATGTCCTTTTCCTACCCCCTCCTCCCCGACGGCCATCTCCTCGCCATCGAGGGGCTGGAGCCGCCGCATATCGACGGGCTGCTGGAACTCGCCGAGAGCTACGCGCTGCTCAACAAGTCGGGGAAGACACAGCGCGACCTGCTGAAGGGCCGGACGCTGATCAACCTCTTCTTCGAGGACAGCACGCGCACCCGCACCAGCTTCGAGC
>JAIYAI010000087.1 GCA_027489135.1 Acetobacteraceae bacterium | reverse complement strand
GTCTCGGCCTTCCTGCTGACCGGCATCTATGTCCGCCGCGCCAACAGCCGCTTCGACGAACTGACCCGCGACCTGACGAAGGAGGTCGCGTGATGCGGCTCGGACCCGGGCGGCGCTTCGCCGCGCCCCTTACCCTCGCGCTGATCGGCGGCGTCGGCTCCTTCTCCGCGGCCTGGGCCGCCGGCGCCGTCGACGGCGCGGTGGACAAGCAGGGGCTGAACATCGCGGCCATCGTGATGTTCTTCCTCTTCGTGCTGGGGACGCTGTTCATCACCTACCGCGCCGCGGCGTCGAGCAAGTCGGCGGCGGATTTCTACGCCGCGGGCGGCGGCATCACGGGGTTCCAGAACGGGCTCGCGATCGCCGGAGACTACATGTCGGCGGCGAGCTTCCTCGGCATCTCGGGCCTCGTCTTCGCCTCCGGCTTCGATGGGCTGATCTATTCCATCGGCTTCCTGGTGGGCTGGCCGATCGTGCTGTTCCTGATCGCGGAGCGCCTGCGCAACCTCGGCAAGTTCACCTTCGCCGATGTCGCCAGCTTCCGGCTCGACCAGACCCGCATCCGGATCCTGTCCGCGACGGGCACGCTGGTGGTGGTGGCCTTCTACCTGATCGCGCAGATGGTGGGTGCGGGGAAGCTGATCCAGCTCCTCTTCGGCCTGGAATACCTCTACGCGGTGGTGATCGTCGGTGCGCTGATGATCGTCTATGTCGCCTTCGGCGGCATGAAGGCGACGACCTGGGTGCAGATCATCAAGGCCTGCCTGCTGCTCGGCGGTGCGACCTTCATGGCGCTGGCGGTGCTGTGGCACTTCGGCTTCAACCCGGAGGCGATGTTCGCCGATGCGGTGAAGGTGCACCCGAAGGGCGACGCCATCATGGCGCCGGGCGGTCTCGTGGCCGATCCCGTCTCCACCATCTCGCTCGGCCTCGCGCTGATGTTCGGCACCGCCGGGTTGCCGCACATCCTGATGCGCTTCTTCACGGTGTCGGACGCCCAGGCGGCGCGGAAGAGCGTGTTCTATGCCACGGGCTTCATCGCCTATTTCTACATCCTGACCTTCATCATCGGCTTCGGGGCCATCACCTTCCTGATGTCGGACCCGTCCTACTACCAGGCCGGCGCCAATGGCGTGATCAACAAGATCACCGGGCTTCTCGGCGGCACCAACATGGCCGCCGTGCACCTGGCCAATGCCGTTGGCGGGTCGCTCTTCCTGGGCTTCATCTCCGCCGTCGCCTTCGCCACGATCCTGGCGGTGGTCGCGGGGCTGACGCTCTCGGGCGCTTCGGCGGTCAGCCATGACCTCTATGCCGAGGTCATCGCCCGCGGTCGTGCGAGCGAGCAGAAGGAGGTGCGCCTGTCGAAGATCACCGCGGTGGTCATCGGCATCGTCGCCATCGTCCTCGGCTACGTCTTCGAGAACCAGAACGTCGCCTTCATGGTGGGCCTCGCCTTCGCCGTCGCGGCCTCCTGCAACTTCCCCGTCCTGCTGATGAGCACGATGTGGAAGGGCTGCACCACGCTCGGCGCCCTGGTCGGCGGTTTCGCCGGGCTGATCTCCGCGGTGGTCATGGTGGTGCTGTCGAAGGCGGTCTGGGTGCAGACCTTCGGCTTCAAGGCCGCGATCTTCCCCTATGACAACCCGGCGCTGTTCAGCATGACCATCGCCTTCGGCGGCATCTGGCTGGTCTCGAAGCTCGATGCCAGCCAGCGCGCCAAGGCCGAGATCGAGAGCTTCGACGCGCAGTATGTGCGGTCGGAGACCGGCATCGGCGCCGCCTCGGCGCACGTCCACTGACGCCGTGACCGGGCCGGGGTGGCGACGCCCCGGCCCACCACCCCCATGAGCGACGGATTCGACGCCCACAACCCGCCCTTCGACCGCCTCAGCCAGGAGGAGATCGAGCAGGTCCGCGCGGCGCTCGACATCGGCTACTTCCCCCCTGGCGAGGTCATCATCGGCGCCGGCCGGCCCGCCGAGGCGCTGCACGTCGTCATCAAGGGCCGGGTCGAGGTCCGCCAGGGCGAGGCGCTGGAAGCCGTGCTCGGCCCCCGCGACAGCTTCGATAGCCGCGCCCTGGTGCATGGCGCCGCCGGCGAGGATTTCGTCGCCGTCGAGGAGACGATCTGCTTCCTCATCCCCGGCGAGGTGGTGAAGCGCCTGATCGCGCGGAATGTCGGATTCGCCGCCTTCTTCTACGCCGACATCTCTCGCAAGCTCGACGCCTTCGACGACGCGCACCGCCGCGACGGGGTGGAGAGCGTCCTTCGCGCCCGGGTGCGCGACGCCGCGCGCGGCAAGGCGGTCTTCATCGACGGCCACGCCAGCATGCGCGATGCGGGGTTGATGATGGCGGAGGCCGACATCAACGCGCTCTTCGTCCGGGACGGCGACCGCACCGGCGTGGTGACGGGCATGAATCTCTCCAAGGCCGCCATCCTGAAGAGCCTGCCCCTGGACACGCCGATCCGCGACATCTCCCATTTCGATGTCGTGGCGGTCGAGGAGGACGCCTTCCTCTTCGACGCGCTCCTGGCGATGACCCGCCACGACAAGCGCCGCGTCGCGGTGCGCGGCGCCGATGGCGGCTATGCCGGCTTCCTCGAGGACATCGACATCCTTGGCCTGGTCGCTGGCAACTCCCAGCTCATCCCCGGCCGCATCGACCGGGCGCGCGGTCTCGAGGATCTCGGCATCGCGGCGCGGCAGATCCAGGACCAGGTGGAGCGCCTGCACCGCCAGGGCGTGAAGGTGGAGGCGATCGCCGAGATCACCTCCGACCTCAACCGCCGGCTCTTCCTGAAGCTCTTCGAATTGCTGGCCCCGCCCTCGATCCGCGAGCAGGGCTGCCTGCTGGTCATGGGCAGCGAGGGCCGCGGCGAGCAGACCGTGCGCACGGACCAGGATAACGGCCTGCTGCTGGCCGCGCCGGTGCCGGAGACCGAGCTGCAGATGTTCCGCGAGGGTTTTTCCGGGGCGCTCGCCGGCTTCGGCTTCCCGCCCTGTCCTGGCAACGTCATGGTGGCCAACCCGCTCTGGTCGCAACCGCTGGACGGGCTGACCCGTCAGCTTCGCGCCTGGGTGCTGGACCGCACGCCGGAAGCGGCGATGAATCTCGCGATCTTCTTCGACGCCGTCGCCGTCGCCGGCCGCACCGACCTGCTGGGGGAGGCGAAGGCCGCGCTGGTTGCCCTGATGCGCGGCGAACAGGCACTGCTGGCGCGCTTCGCCAACCTGGTCGAGACCTTCGCCACGCCGAACCTTGGCGTGCTCTCCTCCCTGATGGCGGGCGTCGGGCTCGCCGCGGCAACGGACGAAATCGACATCAAGAAGGCCGGCATCTTCCCGATCGTGCACGGGATGCGGACCATGGCCATGGACCGCGGCATCCTGGTGACGCCGACCGCGGCGCGGATCGAGGCGCTGGTCGCCGCCGGCGCCTTCGAGGCGGAGTTCGGGCGGGACCTGGTCTCGGCGCTGCGCGTCTTCATGGAATACCGCCTGCGCAGCCAGTTGGAGGCCGTGCGCCGCGGCGACGTCTCTCGCGAGGCGCTGGTGCGGCCGGGGGCGTTGTCCACGGCGGACCGGGATATCCTGCGGGATGCGTTGCGCATCGTGCGGCAGTTCCGGGAGAGCTTCCGCAACCGGTATCGGTTGGGAAGCTTCTGATGGGCTCGTGCCGCGTCGTCTGGGGGGACGGAGGATGGGCGGGGGGGGGGG
>JAIYAI010000345.1 GCA_027489135.1 Acetobacteraceae bacterium | reverse complement strand
GGCGGTGGTGGCGGCATTGCCCGTCGCCGCGCCGGCGCCTTCGCCGTCCAGCGAATCCCGGCCCGCGGAGAGGAGGTCCCGCACCGCGGAGGGCTGCTGCGCCAGGGTGAAGCCGTTGGCGATCGGCTGCACCACGAAGTACTGCGTCGGGAAGGGTGTCAGCACCACGGTCGGCGCCGGGCTGGCATTGATCCCGGTCGGGAACATCGACCGCGTCTGGAAGGTGACGTTGATGCCGTTGTCGCCGTAGATGATGTCGTTGCCGCGCTGGCCCAGGATGGTGTCGTTGCCCGAGCCGCCGGCCAGCTGGTCCCCGGCCTGGCTGCCGATGATGCTGTCATTGCCGACACCGCCATAGGCGGTGATGCCGATGGTCGGCAGGCTGCCCACCGCCGTCGCGGCGAAGAGCGCGCTCGCGTCGATCACGTCATGCCCCGCGGTCCGGTAGCTGTCGGCCAGCGGCAGGTTCCAGTGCGCATCCTCGTTGCTGTTGGCAGGCAGGGCGGGCGCCGCGTTCGACGGCCGCGCGCCGAAATTGTAGCCGCGGATGTCGGAGCGGATGCCGCCATACCAGACGCCGTCCTGCGAGGTGTCACCGTAGATCACCAGCGGCGAGTCGGGACCCGCGCCGCCGGTGACGACGAAGCGGTCGCCGCCGGGGATCACGGTCTGGAACTCGCCGACCAGACCCAGCACGCCGACCGCGCGCACCTGGCTGGAGGCCGTGAAGTTCGTGCCGCTCAGCACCAGCGTCGCACCGGCGCCCCAACCGTTGAAGGCGCCGGACGGCTTCAGCGCACCGGTGGCATTGACGATCGCCGTGATCGTGCGCGTCCCGGTTTCGCCGCCGACCTGCACCGTCTGGCCGACCGCGAAGCTCTCCTTCGACCAGTCGAGGCCATCGAGCCGCGTGATGCGCGTGGTGCCGGCTTCCGTCGCCATCGCGCCGTTGATCAGGATGTTCTGGTTGCCGCCGCCATGCAGCATGGTCAGCCCGCCATGCGGGCCTTGCACCCACATGCGGCGGTCCACCACGTTGCTGGTGGTGCCGATGACCGTGCCGACAAGGCGCATGTTGAGCCCATTGGGCGAGATTTCCGAGATGAACCAGTTCAGCGTCGCGGCCACCGCCGCGGAGGAGACGTCGAAGGCGACATACTGGCCGACCCTGAACCCGTCGTCGTCCCAGCGCCCGCTGGTGCGGTTGATCGTGAAGCCGTCCACCTGCACCGTGGTGGTCGACGGGACGACCACATCCACCAGCCGATCCGTGGCGACGATCTGCCGCGATCCGGCGCCGGCAGGAAGTGCCGCCCCGTTCTTCAGGACCATGCGGCTGTTGTCGTTCGGGTTCGTGCCGACATCCTCGATGGACGCGATGGTCCAGGTGCCGGCGAGGCCCGAGATGGTCACCGTCTGACCCGGCAGGTAGCCCGCCGCGAGCCAGTCGAAGCCGGCCCGGACCACGGAGCCGCCGCCGACATCGGACGCGAGCACCACATTGCCCGTGACGTCGATGGCAGACGCGCTGCTGATGGTGCCGCCGACATCCATGCGGTCATCGCCCTGGCCGAGCAGGACATTCACCGTCTCGATGGTGCTGACCGTGTTGCTGGTGCCGTAGATCCCGTTGGCGAGGGCGATGCGGCCGAAGTTGACCCCGGCATTGAACTTGCCGGTCTCGCCGAAGATCGGGCTGGCAAGGCCGAGATCGAGGCTGCCCGCCATGCCGTAGCCGGTGACGCCGGTCGTCGCCATCGCGCCGGTCGTGTTCTCCCGGCTGCTGTCGTTGTAGAGGCCCAGGATATCGACCTGCTGCGATTCCGGCAGCTGGACCGGCACCGTCGCGGCGAAGGCGTCGCCCTCGCCCGGCAGCTTCACGGCCGATACCAGCGGCCGCCCACCGCCGACCGCGCCGCCCTCGACCTCCACCGGACCGCGCAGCTCGGACAGCAGGTGCGCGGAGACCGGGTAGATCTTCACGCCCTGACGCACCAGCGGCAGGGTGAAGAACGGGTCAGCCTGCAGCGTGACCGTCTGGGGCACCATCCAGTCGGCCTGGTTGCCGGTGTTGAAGCTCACCAGCGCCGCCATGCGCTCGATCAGGACGCCGAAGCTGTTGGTGTTGAAGGCAGCCGGGAAGAGTCCTTCCCCGGTGACGGTGAGGATGTTGTCCCGCGTGCCGTTGGTGCCGCTGATCTCGGCGATCTTGAAGATGGCCGAGACGCCCTTGTCGTCCGTGACGCGGATGCGCTGGCCTTCGAGGAACCCGTCGGTCAGCCAGCTGGTCCCGTCCGCGCGCGTGAAGCTGCGGGTCGCAGCGCTGCCGTTCACGACGCCGTCGAAATAGCCGTCGCGGACGGTCTCGAAGAGGGAGACGTTGCTCAGCGACAGCGTGGCCGTCGGCGCACCGGCGATGGTGATGCGGGATGGCACGTCATTGGCCGGGTCCGGCTGATCGACCGGCGCGCTGACACCGGTGATGACGAAGGTCCCGGTGTTCAGGGTGCTGTTGCCGGTGTTGGACAACCGCAGCAATTCGCCGACCCGGAAGCCTTCCAGAACGAAGTTTCCGACCAGATCCGTGCGCGAGATCACGCCTACGCCGCCGGACCCGGAGTACGTGACGGCGCCGCTGAAGGACAGAGAGGAGCGCTCCTCGCCGACCGACTGCAGCGTGACAGCGACGCCGTTGATCTCCGTGACGTCAGCAAGACCGTCTGTCAGCAGCGCGACGCTGATGCCGCGGCCGGGATCCGCCGTCAGCCGCACCGTCACATCGTCCGTCCGGCCGTCGGTGAAGCTGCCCTCAATGCCGGGAACGCCAGGCACCAGCAGCGTGCTGCCGAAGGTCTCCGTCACCAGGAGGCCGCCGGTGTCGTTGTCGAGCACCCGGACATCGATGCCCGCCGCGCCCGCGCGCAGGTTCGGGAAGAGGTAGTTGGCGTCGGTCGTCGCCGCGTTGCGAACGAAGCTGATCCGCCCGGTGAAGGGATCCTCCTTGCGGGCGTCGTCGCGGGCCTCGATCCCGATGATGACGGGCGTCTCCCAATCCGCCGCGGTGAAGGTGATCTTCCAGCTGCCGCCGGAGAACGTCAGCCGCGCGTCGGAACCCGGATTGGTCAGGACGGCCTGCTGGTCGACCTCCGGCGGGATCACGACGTCGAGCACCACGGTCTTGCCCGGCGCCGGCGGCGCCGAGAGCCGCACCAGCATGCTGTCGGTGATCCCCTGGCCGCCCGCGGTCGGCCCTTCGAGCACCTGCAGCGTGTTGTCCGTGCTGCCCTGGAAGCCCTCGCCGGAAAGGACGATGACGCCAGGCGTGTCGTTGTCGCGGACGGCGACCTCGATATTGCGCACATCGGCGTTGATATAGCTGTCGACGGACGAGATGACGTGGTGCTGGATCACCACCCGGCGCTCGCCCTCGCTCCGGCTGTCGTTCGGCGCGAAGAGGGTGACCACAAGGCCCTTGTTCCAGTTCGTGGCATCGAAAGTCAGCACCACCGAGCGGTTGGGAACCAGCGTCGCCACGCCGTTGACCAGGACGGAGCGCTGGAAGCTTTCGATCGTGCCGTCGAAATTCTCGGTCAGCCAGATGCTGTCGCCTGCACCGTTGGCGAGCGGCGCGGGGTTGAGGAGCGTGTTGTCCTCCTCCTGCTGCGCGCTCCGCGCGGCCGTGACCACCACATGCACCACCTGGCCCTGGACCAGCGGCCGCGCCAGACGAACCGCGTAGCTGTCGACGGCCTGGATGAAGGTGCGGCCGCCAAGGGCGCCGCCCTCCCAGACCGCCGTGCCGCCATTGGTCTCGTCGAGGATGACGAGCCCCTCGCCCGCGGTGGCGACGTTGTAGTCGATGCCAGGCACCGTCAGGCCGCCATAGAGCGAATCGCTGGCGTTCACCTTGAAGTCGAGCGCGCCGGGCAGGCCTTCGAGCTCGCGCGTCATGATGTCCGTGTTGACATCGCTGGTCCCGAGGATGGCGTCGGAGCCGAGCCCGCCGATCACCCGGTAGCCGACACCCGCCGCGGTGGACTGCACGTAGAAGGAGTCGTTGCCCTCCTGCGCATCCGCCTCGACCACCTCGACCGCCGTGTAGCGAACCGAGAGGCCGGCGCCGAAGACGCCCTCGTCGGTCACCACGAAGTCCTCGCCATTCTCGGTGCCGAGCACGAGGAGCTTGTCGAAGGCCGTCCCGCCATCGACCGAGACCGGCGCGTTGATCACCGCCTGGGCCTCGTCGAGGGAGCCGTCGATCCGGACCGTGCTGTCGGTAGTCTGGCCAATGATCGGCACGTTGGTGTTCAGCACCGTCGAGCCGAGGTCGAAGGTGACGGCGCGGTCGAAGGCCCGGACCGTCACGAGATCGTTGCCGTCGCCACTCTCAATCCGCAGCGCCGACTGGTTCGCGTAGACCGTGACCTCGTCGTCGCCCGTGCCGCCCTGGACCAGCATGGGCGCGTTGTTGCCGACGCTGAGCCAGCCGCGGGTGGTGGCGATCTGGCCGAAGCTGTCGCCCGCCAGCAGCCCGCTGTCGGTATCGCTGCGGCGCGACCCGAACAGCTGGCCGATCTGGAAGCGGTCGTTGCCCGAGCCGCCGTCAAGCGTGACCACGGCGCGGGTGTCGTCGCTGAAGAAGGCGTCGTTGCCGCCGAGCCCTTCGACCGTCACACGATCGGTGATGCCGCGATCGTAGTAGATCCGGAGCGACTCGATCGATTGCTCGTTGCCGGTGATGACATCGGTGTAGCGGTTCAGCGCCCCATAGAGCAGCTGGACGAAGGCCGGTCGGTCCGGCGTCTCGTCCGCAATGGTGGTCGCGCTGCGCAGCAGGAAGATGTCGTCCGTGTCGAAGCCGGCCCCCTCCGACGCGGTCGCATCGCGCCCATAGACGAAGAGCGCGTTGCCCTCGTCGGCGGTGCCGCCCTCGTCCAGCACGTTGATGACCGCGTTGCGCCGGTCCGGACCCTGGCTGCCGAGCGTGAAGATCTCGTAGGTGTCCGCGCCGCCCTGGCCATGCAGGCTGAGCTTGTGGTTCGCGTCCTGCGTGCCGGCCAGCGTCGCCGCGGTAAGGGAGGCGGGCGAGGTGACTGTCGCCGTATCCTGGAGGTAGAAGACGCGGATCCGATCCTCGTCGCCGCCGGAGAAGACCTCGGTCTGGGAGCCGAGGAAGATGTACCCCACGCTGCCCTGTGCGGTCTGCCCGCTGATGCCCGACGCATCGCCGAAGTTGATGCGGTCGGCATCGCGGCCGGTGATGATCTGCGTCTTGAAGGCCGGCTTGGTCAGCGTCGGCGCCATGACGCCGAAGGGCAGGTTGTTGGTCAGGCTGCCGGCCGTCACCAGCGTGGCGCCGGCGACGATCTTGCCACGCAGGTCGAGCACGGCCCCGACACCCGGATCAATGATCGAGGTGTCCGCGATGATCGTGATGTCAGCGCGGGAGAAGATCTCGCTCGCCTCGTGCAGCGACACGTTGTCGCCCACTTCGATCCGGATGGAGCCGCCTTCCGCCAGCACCCGGCCGCGATCCACCGTCCGGACCGCATCCACCGTATTGCCGCCCGCGGTGGCGTTGTTCTCGGCGAAGCGGGCGGTGCCCTGCTTCACGAGGTAGAGGTCCTCCCGCACCGCTGCGGAATCCTCGACGCCGAGCTGGATGTTGCCGAAGTACGAGTGGGCGACGAGCAGGCGGAGATAGCCCACCGTCTCCAAGACGTTGATGTCGGAGCCTGCCTCGAGGGAGACATCGGACCCGTCGGCGTCGAGCGCCGGCGGCAACGCAGTGCTGCGGGAGCTGTTGATCTCCAGGGCGTTCTTGGAGTCGCCGATGGTCGAGGTGCGGCCGTTGGCATCGATGTCGATGCTCTGGCCGGAGACGTTGGTCACGGCATCGTCCGCGAAGTCCAGGATCGAGCCGCTCACCGTGCGGAGCGTCACGTCCCCGAGCGTGCTGACGGTGCCGACCCGAAGATCCCGCGTGATCTCGCTGACGAAGATGCCGTCATGCGTGGTTGCCGCGGTCTCGAAGGCATCGAGCCGGCCGGCCGCCGTGTCGTTGCGGTCGGAGTTGATCTCGAGGAAGTCGGTGGTCGTGCCGATCCCGCCCAGGGAGGGTGCGGGCGTCTCTGGCGTGACGACGCCGGCCGACAGGGACAGTACTACGCCGGTCACGTCGATGCTGGCCAGGCCGTCGCCGTCGAGGATCCGGCGGCCCGACTTCAGCGTCACGTTGGAGGTCGTGGAGTGGACATGCCCGATCAGCATGTCGCCCCTCTGCTCCGTCGCGTCGATGAACCCATCCGTCGTGATGAAGATCAGTGGCGTGCCGTCCGCCGGCGGCGCGACCGCAAGGCCCGTATCCAGGTCGATGAGCGACGCCGCCACATCGGTGAAGACGGTGATGTTCACCACCCGGTCCGGGGGAATGTCGGACACGAAGGCATAGGTCTGCGCGGTATTCCCGGTCAGCACGGTCGTCGCGCTGCTCATCGCCTCGCTGCCCGTCGTGGTGACATGGCCGATGACGATATCGTCGCCGGCCCGCACCTCGTCGAAGACATAGGAGGAGTTGAGTTCCGAGGTCGCGGTCCCGAAGGTCCGCAGCATGTTGATCAGGCCGACGCTCAGTGGATTGTTGTCCGGCCGCCAGTGTTCCTTCACCGTCAGGTTCTGCAGCGAATCGCCGAGATCCTGCACGAAGACATCGGCGATGATGCTGACGGTGTCGTTGCCTTCCTTGCTGTCGTTGACCACGACGTCGACATCGTCGCCGGCCCGGATCGAGGCGATGGTCTGCGTGAACGCCGCCCCCAGCACCGCCTGGGACCGGCGGTTGGCAGTGATGTCGAGCACCACATCGAGGCCCGCCTCGGCGAAGAGCTCGGCCTTGTTCACGACGTTCGCCTGGTCACGGTACTCGACCAGTTCGACCCAGATCGGACGCCGGCCGGCGATGCCCGCCGGCGCGCCGATCGTGCCGCGATCCGCGTTCAGCTCGAGGATATTGGTGCGGATGACCTCGGTCGGATCATCGCTGCCGGCGAAGATGTCGCCCGACAGGTTGTTGACGTAGGTCCGCCCGATCGGATTCTCGATGTTGCCGTTGAGGATGATGTCGGGCCCGTTGCCGACCCCAGCCGGCCGCAGGTTCTGGATCAGGACCTGCGTCTCCGGGAAGAAGTGGCCGATGTCGAACTCGAAGGCCGTGCCCGAATCATTGCCTTCCTGGGCGCTGATGCTCACGCCGTTGGCCGGCGCGTTGGTCGGATCCGGCACGCCCTCGACGTCGATATCGATGTCGGTAACCGCGATCAGCACGACATCGATCAGGTTGGTGATCATGTCGCGGGTCGAGTGGTTGGTCAGCTTCACCGAATCCCAGGTGTGCTGGATGATGAAGTCGCCGGCGTTGCCCCAGATCTGGCCCTTGCCGGTCACCAGCCCATCGCGCGTTGTCTGGTCGGTGGTGAAGAAATCCACCTCCGGCGCGCGGTCGTAGTCGATGTCGAGGACGACGATGTCCTCCGCCGCGCCATAGGTGTAGCCAATCCCATGGCCACCGGCGACCTGGACGTTCACCATCTCGGTGATGGTGCCGTTCGCGTCGACGGTCAGGATCGGATTGGCCTCGCCGAGGAGATAGGTGGTCGCCTCCCAGAAGATCTCGCGGTCGAAATCCGGTGTTCCACCCTGCGACGTATCGCCGAAGTCGATCAGCGCGCCGCTGCGCGTCGGGTCACGCGAATAGCCATCGCCCGTGAAGCTGAGGAGCGCGTTGACCGAGAGGTCGGCGGTGTGAAGCTCGGCGTTCTGGCGGCCGATGACCTTGATGTCGACATCGACATCCACCGTCGCGCGCGCATCGGTATCGCCGCCGCCGCCGCTCATCTCCGCCCTGGGATCGGCCAGCAGGTCGACGTTCTGATAGGCCGAGGTCACCGTCAGCGAGTCCGACCCCGTGACGTTCGAGCCGCTGTCGAACAGCACGAGGGCCTGGCCGCGGACGATCACGCGGCCGGCCGCATCGGAATCGGCGCCGACGGCCGAGGCATCCGAGAAGGCATCGGCGCGCGCATCGAGCTTCTCGACCCGCGCGGTGAGTGCGACGGCCCGGCCCGCGACGATCGCGGTCGGGATCAGGTTGACGAGGGTACTCCCCTCGTTCTCGCCGATGCGGACGCCCTCGCCGTCACTGTCGTTCGCATCCGAATCCGCACCGAGCCCGTCGGCATCGGCCTTCGCATTCACGTCGCCCTTCAGCGCCGTGCGCGCGGTGATGTCGAGCTGGTCGCCCGCCGTGATCCGGCCGGCGATGTCCGCCCGGTTGTCGTAGTTCAGCCGGGTGCGCGCGCGCGAGTCCACGCCCGAACCAAGGCCCGCGGCGTCCGTGGTGGCCACCGCATTGCCGGTCAGTTCGGTTCGCCCGTCGATGGTCACGTCGTCCGTAGCGTCGAGGATGGCGCCGGCCTCGACGGAAATCGTGTTGTTGATCGTGAGGTCTGCCCGCGCATAGGCATCGCCGACCGAGACCAAGCCGACACCACCATTCGTCGCCATGCCCGCGACGGAGCCGCGCGAGTCCGTCTTCAGGACGATGTCTGTCGCATCGAGCCGCGCACCGCCATTGACGGTCACGGTGACGTTGACCGTCTCCGTCGCCACGGACGTCGCTGCCTTGACATCGATCACCCCACCGCCGCCACCGGCCGCGGTGCTGGTCACGACCCAGTCGCCGCTCGGTGCGCCGATCGCGTTGGCTGTCGCATCGGAGAGCAGGAACGCCGTTCCAGCGGCCCCTGCGGCAGTGATGTTCATCGCGACCTGCTGGGTACCGCTGCCCCCGGCCGTCAGGTCCACGCCCAGCAGCTGGAACCCATGCGGGCCACCGCTCAGCCCGCCCGGATTGATCGAGATCGGCGCCCCGCCCGGCTCGTCCGAGATCTTGAAGGTATTGCCGGCGACCTCAACCACGTAATACGTCTTGCCGTTCTCGAGCAGGTCCTGCTCCGTAAGCGCTTGGAACTTGTGCAGCGCCGAGGAGGTCTTGTCCGGCGTCAGCACCACCAGCGGCTGATCGAAGCTCTTGAGAAGCTGCGCACGATCCACCGTCTTGGTCACCGTCGCGTTGGTGACGCTGTTGGTCACGTTCAGCGTGAGCTGCGTGCCGGCGACGGACTGGATGGTGTAGATCCCGTTGTTCGCACCAGCGCCGGACACCGTGATCTGCATGCCGGCGGTGAAGCCGTCCGCGGACCAGTTGCGGCCGTCATTCCGGGTCAGCCGGTCCCCCGCCCCGTTCTGGGCGAAGGTCATGCTGTCGACGACGCGCGTGGCCTGCGTGACGTTCGTCGTCAGCCGCATCGTGCTGCCGCTGACGCTGGCGATGGTGAAGTTCCCGTTGTTCGGCCCGGCCCCGGCGATGATGAGCGGATCGTCCGCGCGATAGCCCTGCGTGGACCAATTGACGCCGTCGTTGCGAATGACGAGCGTCCCGGTATCGGTGCGCTGGAACCGGACGTTGGTGCTCACCGCGTCATTGCGCTTCAGCGTGACCGTCGTGTCGGCGTCGGTCAGGGAGGCGATGCGATAGATCCGACCATCCGCCAGCCCGCCGATCGGGTCGCCGCCATTGGCGACCGTGTAGCGGACCTGCTGGCCGACGACGAAGGGATTGTCGCCGAGATAGATGTTGTTGTTCGCGGGGTAGTCCACGATCGTCCCGCTGCCGTCGCGTTCCGGCGACTTGACCAAGAAATCGACCCCCGGATCGGGCAGATCGACGAGGACGTCGACGATCTTCACGTCCACCGCAAGCGCGCTGAAATCCGACGCCTCGCCCAGGCCCTCGTAGGTGATGGCATCGCCGACCTGGAAGTTGTGGAGGAATGCCGTGACGGTGTCGTCGGCAATGGAGGATCCGTTGACGAAGACCGGAACGCGCGAGATCAGCGGATCCGCCAGCTTGATCGTCGTCGTATCGATCACGTAGACCTCGTACACCTTGCCATCGACCAGCCCGCCGATGACCGACCCGACGGCGTCGTAGACGACCTCGTCGCCGGTCACGAAGTTATGCGGCGTCAGGAAGTTGATGGTGTCGAAGTCGCGATTGACGGTCGCGCCGTTCGCCTCGAACTGCGCGCCGATCTTCACCGTATCGTCGTCCACGCGGATGACCGTGTAGGTGCGGCCGTTCTGCAGGCCGACGACGCCGTTGATCACGCCGACATAGGTCACGATGCCGTTCGTGGAGAAGCCGTGCGGCGCGGAGAAGCTGATCGTGTTCGCGCTGCTGCTGACGCCGGTCTGCGTGTTGAAGCTGCCGTCGGATAGCGTGGTCGGGGGCTTGTTGTGGTCGGCGCTCAGCGTGATCGTTCCGCCGGCCTGGATGAAGGCATTGTCGCCGACGCTCGCGGCCACGTCCGGCGAAGCCGTCGCGGTTGCGCCGTAGTCGGCGATGTTCACGCCGCCCCCACCAGTGCTCTTGGTGTTGGCATCGGCATCGGACAGGCCGAGCGCATGCGTCGTGATGCTGCCGGAGACGACGATCACCGAACCCGTGCCGCCCAGTGTCGCGGTGGTCGCGGAATTGTTCACCGCCTTGGATTCAGAGAGGTCGACATTGATGGCGCCGCCCGAGACGGAGCGCACCTGGGCCGTGGCGCGGTCCGCGCCCTGGGCCTCGATGCTGAGGCTCGCCGCCCCCGCGCCATTGCCAGCCGATCGGATATCGCCCAGCACGCTGGCCGTCGTCTGGCCGCTATCGGTCGCCTCCGGGCTGGCATTGCCGACCGAGATGCCGCCGCCGCGGAGCGATTCGGAGGAGGCGAAGGCCTCGTTGTTGGAGATCGCCTGCACCGCGATCTTGGCACCAGGCGCGTCGATATCCGCGCTGGAACCGATGGAGGCGGCGGTGATCGCGGCACTCGACACCGTCGCCAGCGAAATCGCCCCGCTCACCGCCGCCAGACCGAAGGTGTTCTGAGCCGACGCGGCATTCGCATTGGCGGCGCCCTGCGCGATCACGTTGATCGCGCCCGCGCGGTTCACGTCGCCGTTCAACGTGGCCGCGATCCCGCCCGCGACCGTCGCCACCGGCTTGGCCTGGCCGATCGCGATCAGCCCCGCCGTCGCGGCCTCGGATGTCGCCGTGGCGTCGTTCACGCCAAGCGCGTTCAGCGTCAGCGCGCCATCCACCTCGACCACCGACCCGGAGCCCATGCTGACCGTACTGTCGGCGGCGCTGCCGACATCGGCATGCGCCGCGGCACCGCCGAAGGCGAAGACGGCGCTGAAGGTCTTGGTGATGATCTCCGACTCGGCGATGTTGCGCGAGTCCGTCTGCACGGTGACGCCGCCTGCATCCAGCACGTCGCCGTCGAGCACGGCGCTGACGCCGCCATTCACGTCCGAGTCGGCGTACATGACGGAAACTGCCGCCAGCAGGCCGGCATTCCCGCCACGCACGAAGCTGGTCGCCTTGTTGCGATCGCCCTGGGTCAGCGCTTCGATCAGGATGGCCCCGGCCGCGGTCACCGATGCGGTGCTGCTGAGGCGCGCGGTCACATCCGCCGTGTCGGAAACCTCGGCCTTCGCATTGGCGCCGGCGGCACCGGCGATGGAGATCGACGTGATGCTCGCATCGGCATTGGCCAGGTTCTGGCCGATCGCCCGGATGGTCAGGCTGCCGGCCTGCCCGTTGGTGTCGAGCAGGTCGCCCAGCATATCCGCGATGACGGCACCGCGGACGAAGGCGCTCGGCAGCATCGCGGTGATGGTAAACACGCCGCCGCTGCCGCCGACCGAGGTCGCGTCGGCGCTGTTGAAGCCCGTCGCCTGAACGGTGATCGCGGCGCCGGCGGCCGTGCGCAGCAGAGCGCTGCTGCCGATGGTCGCGCTCACCACGGCGGCCGCAGTGACTTCCGCCAGCGCATCGGCGCCGGCACCACTGAACAGCCCGATGGTGATCGCCTTGGAACTTGCATCGGCCGTGTTCGATCCGGTCGCCGTGACCGACACGGCCGAGGCGTTGTCGACCACGCCGGTGAGGCTGGCGAAGACCCCGCCAGCGATTATCGCCTGCAGGGTCGACCCGGTGATGCCCACGATGCCGCCCGCACCGGCATTCGAATCGGCCAGTGCGGAGTTCGTCGCCCCGGCCGCGACGCTGAGCGCACCGCTGATGGTGACGGCCCCGGCCATCCGCGCGGTCACGTCGGCCGCATCGAGGATGAGCGCCTGGGCACCGGTGCCGGCGATGCCCGCGAGGCTGCCGATCCCCGCCGCAGAGGTCGTGGCATCGGCAATGTTCGTCGCGGTCGCGTTGACCGAGACATTGGTGCCGCTGCTGACCGTCCCGTCCATGAAGCCGGTCACGCCGCCACCGATGCTCGCCGTCGCGAGCACGATCGACACGCCGCCGAGCACGCCGCCACTGTTGGCCGTGGCCGTGGCCGTCGCCTTGTTGTGGTTGCCCTGCGTCCGGGCATTGATCGTCATCGCCCCGGTCAGGGCGATCGCCGCAGTGGCCGCGACGCCCGCGTTGATGTCCGCATCGGACGTGATCAGGGCCTGAGCAACGGCACCCTGTCCGGAGAGCAGCGAGACCGAAAGCACGTCCACGGTCGCATCCGCCGTGTTCTCGCCCTGGCCGGTGATCTCGACACTGCCGGCGGCGAGGATATCGCCCGCAAGCTGCG
>JAIYAI010000336.1 GCA_027489135.1 Acetobacteraceae bacterium | reverse complement strand
GGCGCCAGGCGGCGGCGGCCGCGTCGTTCAGCGTCGGCGCCAGCGCCGCGCCGCCGCCGGCGACGAGCACGGTGGCCGCGGCGTTCGCCCCGCGCTTGACCAGGGCCGAGACCTCCCAGGCCGCGCTGTCGCCTGCCGTCCCCGCCGTGCCGCCGACCTGGCGCGCCACCACCAGCAGGCGCGCCAGGTAGGTGCCGTTGTTCGGCAGCGGCAGGGAGTTGGCCGTGCCCGGCGCGGCGTTGTCGGCGGTCAGGCGGGTCGGCGTCGCGTCCGTGGTCTGGCGGCGCATCAGCTGTTCGCCGGCCTGGGCGTCACCGGCCGCGGCGAACTGCCCCGCGCTCCAGACGCCCTTGCCGTAGGCCGTGCGCGCATCCGCCTGCAGCCCGCCCGGGGTCCAGGAGAAGCTGCCGTTCGCAGCGTTGCTCTGGCCGCCGCCGACGGCGCTGAAGCTGCCGCTGGCGGTATTGGCCTGGCCGCCGGTGACCGCCGCGGTGTTGCCGCTGGCGGTATTGCGCAGGCCGCCGGCGATCACGGTGTTGTTGCCGCTGGCGACCTGGGTGGTGCCGGTGCGGCTGACCTGCCAGTCCACCGCGTTCTGGCCGCGGGCATTGCCGCCCGTCGTCGCGTTGTCCGGCAGTTGCGCGGTGATGGCGCCGGTGCCCTTCGGCGTGCCGAGCACCACGCCGACATTGGTATCCGCGGACGCCGCCGCATCGACGCCGAGGATCACCGGCGCGCCGCCCGCGGCGCCCTGCAGCCGGGCGACGTTGCCCGCGCCGGCGCTGTTCGCCTGCACCGGGCCGGTGGCCCGCACCGTCCCCGTCCCCTTCGGCCGAAGCTCGAGCACGAGGTTGGCATCCGCCCCCTGCGCCGCCAGCGCGACCGCCGCCCCGGCCGCGGCGCCGCTGGCGAGGACGCTGTTCACCGCGCTTGCGGGCGTCGCCACCTCGAAGCCATGCGCGCCGGGCGCGCCGCCGAGCGTGACGCCGCCCGCGGCGGTGACCCGCAGCACCTCGGCGCCGCCGGCGCTGCCGGCCAGCGCATTGGCCGCGGGCTGGAAGAACCCGCTGTCCGGCGCGCCGACCGCGAGGCCCGGCCGCGTCGCCCGGCCGGGCGGGGATTGCTGCGCCAGGATGGCGTTGCTGCCCGCATTCCCGAGCGGGCCGTTGTTGGCGTTCTCCAGCAGCGCCGGCGCGCCGAGATAGGCGGCGTTCGGCGTGCCCGCGCCGCTGTCGGCCAGGTGGATCGCCGCCGCGCCGTTGTTGCGGGTGTTGAAGCGCACGCAGCGCAGCGCGCCGATGTCGATGCGGTTGCCGCTGCCGTTGAGGCGGATGGCGTTGTCCTCGACCGCATCGATGCGCAGGTTCGCTACATGGATGCGGGTGTTCGACGCATCCACCTGGATGCCGGTGCTGGCGGCCACCGGCGCGCCGGCGGCGTTGAAGATCTCGCCCTGGGTGGTGAGGTTGCCGATCTGCCCGTCGACGCCGTTGGCATCGATCCAGAGCCCGTACTTGGTGAAGTCCGTATAGGCCTGGCCGATGTAGAACTTCGTCGTCACCCCCGCCCGCTGCGGCGGCGCGCCGACGGCGGAGGCCGAGAAGCGGAACATGCTGCGGTAACCCAGTGCGAAGGCCTGGTCGACGAAGACGCCGTCGCAGCGGCGGAAGGTCATCGCGTCGCCATTGGCCTGCTGCCAGCGCACGACGTTGTCGTCCGCGGTCCAGAAGGTCCAGAAATGGATGTTGTGCAGCCGCGGCACGTCGAGGCACTCGTCGATCTCGACGCCGCTCGTGAAGACCTGGCCGCGCAGCCGCCGGATGTCGAGCCGCCCCGCGTTGCGGCAGTAGATCCCGCGGTTCACCGCAGCGAGCAGCAGGTTGTCGAAGGCGACGCCGCCGAGGCAGTCCTCCACCCGGAAGACATAGGGATAGGCGGTCGGCGCCCAGCCCGGCGCGAAGCTGCCGGAATGCGCCTGGATGACGGCGATGTCGCGCACCGCCGAGCCGCGCGCGGCGATGCCGCTGAAGGTGAAGGGGGTGAAGGCGGGGCTGTCGATGCTGAGCCAGGTGCCCTGACCGGGCCCGCCGGCCTCGGTGAAGCCGGCGCCCTGCAGCACCACCTGGGTGCCGGAGATCGTGATGGCGGTGGCGAGGCGGTAGGTGCGCGGGCCGAAGAACAGCGTGCCGCCGCCCTTGCCGGCTAGGTCGTTGATCGCCGCCTGGATCGCCGGCGCGTCGTTGGTGCTGCCGTCGCCCCGGGCGCCGAAGTCGCGCACATGCGCGCCGCGGTCGACGAGCACGCCGCCGCGCAGCTGCGCGAGCGTGGTGCGCCGCGTCTCGAGCGTGCTGCCCGAGCCGGTCTGGACGATGGGGGTGAGGTCGGTCTCTGCGAGGCCGCCGGCGAGGGGAAGCTCGCTGATGCGAAGATCGGGCATGGAGGGATTCCTTGTCGTTGCGCTGCGGCTACTGCTTCAGCACCGCGCCGGCCTCGGAGAGCAGGCGCGCCTGGTCCTCCTGCAGCAGCAGCATCAGGTCGGTGCCGACGGTGAAGCTCTGCGAGAGGGCGAAGATGGCGGGATCGGCCGCGTCCTCGACCCGGATGCGGTAGCCCGTGCCGATCGGCGGCGCGGGAAAGCTGGTGCTGGCGACGCCGCCCGCGACGCTGACCGTCCGCACCGGCGGGATCACCTGGCCCGCCGGGTCGCGCAGGGTGAAGACGATGGAGGCGACGGGGCCGGTCACCGATGCGGAGGCGGGAATGCTGGCGCCGGCGACGACGACGGCGGTCAGTGGTGCGAGGACGAGGCTGCGCACCACCGCCGCGGCCGCCTGGGCCACGGAGAAGCCCTGGGCGACGCTGCGCACCGTGTTCAGCGGCCCGACCGCGCCGTCGAGCGTGACGCCTGTGCCGAGCGCCGCGTTCACCCGGATCGGCAGCAGGGCGAGGGCGTCGGAGGCCTGCAGGACGAGCAGATCGCCCGGCCGCAGCGAGGCCGCGACCGGGGCGAAATAGCCGGCCGCGGAGACGGTCGCCCGGCTGTCCGTGGTGCGGTAGTGCCAGAGCGTGAAGCCCGGGCTCTGGATCAGGGCGGCGAAGCTCGACACGGTGAAGGGCATGGGGGCCTCCGTCGCGGCAGGGGCGCGCGAACGCGCCTGCGGCAGGGGCGCGCGAATGCGCGCGGCGCCGCGCCCCCAGCCCCGCAAGGGGCACGCGAAGGGGGCGGCGCGTCGCGACGATCCGGGCCGGGATGGATTGGGGGGCCGCAGGGCGCAGATCGCCCCTTGGCGCGGAGAGGGTTAGGTTATTGTTCCGACATCGTCAAGGAAAATATTCCATGACCCGGTGCGGCACAGGCTTCGCATCGCCCCCGGCCGCGGGCTATCACGCCCGCGCCCGCCCGGGACGAGACCGATGCGCCTGATCCTGCTGCTGCTCCTTGCCCTGATCGCTGCCGCCGCGCCTGCGCGCGCGCAGGACCGCGGGGTGCTGAACGTCTACAACTGGACGGACTACATCGACCCCTACGTGGTGCAGCGTTTCCAGCAGGAAACCGGCATCCGGGTGCGCTACGACGTCTATGACAGCCTGGAGACGCTGGAGGGCAAACTGAGCGCGGGCCGGTCCGGCTACGACCTGATCGTGCCGACGGCGGAGCCGACCTTTGCCCGCCTGGTCCGCGCCGGGGCGCTGCGCGAGATCGACCGCGCCCGCGTGCCGAACTGGCGCAACCTCGATCCTGCGCTGATGGCGCGCGTCGCGACGGTGGATCCCGGCAACCGGCACGGCGCGATCTACCTCTGGGGCACGGTCGGGCTCGGCATCAATGTGGACAAGGTGCGCGCGGCGCTGGGGCCGGACGTGCCGCTCGACAGCCTCGACCTGCTGCTGAATCCGGAGAATGCGCGGAAGCTGCGCGGCTGCGGCGTGGTGGTGATGGACAGCGCGACCGACGTGTTGCCCAGCGTGCTGCGCTGGCTGGGCCGCGACCCGGACAGCCAGGACGCGGCGGACCTGGCCGCGGCGGGGCAGGCGCTGGGCGCCATCCGGCCCTTCCTGCGGGCGATCCCGGGCAGCGGCCAGATCCTCGACATGCTGGCGACCGGGGAGGTCTGCATGGCGCTCACCTATTCCGGCGACGTCATCCAGGCCGCGGCGCGGGCGCGGGAGGCCGGGCGCGGCGTGCAGGTCGCCTTCGTCGCGCCGCGCACTGGCGCGCATCTCTGGTTCGACATGCTGGCCGTGCCGGCCGATGCGCCGAACCCGGATGCGGCGCTGGCCTTCATCGATTTCCTGCTGCGGCCCGACGTGATGGCGCAGGTCAGCAGCCATGTGCGCTATGCCAACGCCGTCCCTGCCTCCCGCCCGATGATCGCGGCGGCGGTGCGCGACGACCCGAACGTCTTTCCGCCGGAGGCGGTGATGGCGCAGGCCTTCGTTCCCGGCACGCTGCCGCCGGCGGCCGAACGCGCGCGCACCCGGCTCTGGTCCCGTTTCAAGGCCGGGGGGCGCTGACCTGCTCGCGGTCGAGGGGGTCTCGAAGCGCTTCGGCGCGACGGTCGCGCTGGACGGGCTGAGCCTGGCGATGGCGCCGGGCGAGTTCCTCGCGCTGCTCGGCGGGTCGGGATCGGGCAAGTCGACGCTGCTGCGGCTGATCGCCGGGTTCGAGGCGCCGGATCAGGGGCGGATCCTGCTGGACGGCGCGGACCTCTCGCCCCTGCCGCCGCACCGCCGGCCCGTGGGGATGATGTTCCAGGGCTATGCGCTGTTCCCGCATCTGAGCGTCTTCGACAACGTCGCCTACGGGCTGCGGCGCGACGGCGTGGCGCGGGCCGAGATCGCGCGGCGCGTGGACGAGGCGCTGGCGATGGTTGGGCTCGAGGAGACGGCGCGCCGGAAGCCGCACCAGCTTTCCGGCGGGCAGCGTCAGCGCGTGGCCTTGGTGCGCGCCCTGGTGCGGCGCCCCCGCCTGCTGCTGCTGGACGAGCCGCTGGCGGCGCTGGATGCCGGGCTGCGGGAGAGGACGGGGCTCGAGCTGCGTGCCATCCAGCGCGCCACCGGCGCCGGCTTCGTGATGGTGACGCACGACCAGGCGGAGGCGCTGGCGCTGGCCGACCGCGTGGCGGTGCTGGAGCAGGGGCGCCTCGCCCAGCTTGCGACGCCGATGGCGTTGTATGAGCGCCCCGCCAGCCGCTTCGTCGCGCGCTTCCTCGGCGCGGCGAACGTGCTGGAGGGCCGCGCATCGGGCAGCGTCATCGCCGGGCCGGGCTGCGCGCTGCGCCCGGCCGAGGCGGTGCCGGACGGTGACGCAGCGGTGGCGCTGCGGCCGGAGCGCATCCGCCTCGTCGCCGCCGCGCCCGCCGAGAACGGCGTTGCGGCCACCGTGACGGACATCGCCTATCGCGGCGACACCTGGCTGGTGCTGGCGGAGGCCGGCGGGACGACGCTGCGCGTGACCCTGCCCGCCGGCGCGGCGCCGCCGGCACAAGGCGCGCAGGTGGCGCTGGCCTGGGACGCCGCGAGCCTCGTGGTGCTGCGCGGATGAGGGGCGCGGTGGCGCTGCCCTTCCTGTGGCTGCTGGCGCTGGTGGCGGCGCCGCTGCTGATCCTGGCCGTGATCGCCGCCTCCACCGCGGCGGACGGCATCCCGCCCTTCGCGCTGCCGACCGGATGGCAGGGGCTTGCGGACAACCTCGCCGTGCTGGCGGATGACCCGCTCTACGCCGCAGCGCTGTTGCGCGCGCTGGTGGTCGCGGGCGTTACGGGCGCGCTTTGCCTGCTGCTCGGCTACCCGATGGCGCTGGCGATCGCGCGGGCGGCGCCGGCGCGCCGGCCCGTCCTGCTGTTGCTCGTGCTGCTGCCCTTCTGGATCGGCTTCCTGCTGCGCATCAGCGCCTGGATCGGGCTGCTGCGCGACGAGGGCTGGATCAATGGCGTGCTGCTGGCGCTCGGGCTGATCGCGGCGCCGCTGCCGATGCTCTACTCGGACGGCGCGCTGCTGGTGGGCATGGTGCACAGCTACCTGCCCTTCGCGGTGCTGCCGCTGTTCGCCGCCCTGACACGGCTCGACCCGACGCTGGAGGAGGCGGCCGGCGCCCTCGGCGCGCGGCCCGCGGTGGCCTTCTGGACCGTGACCCTGCCGCTCTCCCTGCCGGGCGCGTTGGCGGGGTTCCTGCTGGTCTTCATCCCGGCAGCGGGGGAGTTCGTGATCCCGGAGCTGCTCGGCCCGCCTGAGGCGCAGCTTGTCGGGCGCGTGCTCTGGACGGAGTTCTTCCAGAACCGGGACTGGCCGCTGGCCGCCGCACTGGCGCTGGCGCTGCTGGTGCTGCTGGTGCCGTCGATCCTGCTGTTCCAGCGGCTGGAAGCGCGGGCGTGAGGCGGGCAGGGTTGTATCTCGGCCTCGCCTTCCTCTGGGCCCCCGTCCTGCTGCTGGCGGGCTACGCCTTCTCGGCCGACCGCATCCCCTTCCAGTGGGGCGGCTTCTCCACGCGCTGGTTCGCGGCGCTGGCCGCCAATGACCGGCTGATGGAGGCGGCGCTGCTCAGCCTGCGGGTCGCCGCCGGGGCCGCGACGCTGGCGGTGATCCTGGGTGGCCTCGCCGGCTTCGCGCTGGCCCGGACCGGTGCCTTCCGCGGCCGGGCGGTCTTCGGCGCGCTGGCCGGCGCGCCGCTGGTGCTGCCGGAGGTGGTGACGGGCCTCTCCCTGCTGCTCCTGTTCGTCGCGCTGGCGGGGCTGACGGGCTGGCCGGCCGAGCGCGGCGCGACGACCGTCCTGCTCGCGCATGCGACGATCGGCCTGGCCTATGTCGCCGTGGTGGTGCAGGCGCGCCTGGCGGGCCAGGGCCGGGAGATGGAGGAGGCCGCGGCGAGCCTCGGCGCACGGCCGCTCGTCGCCTTCTGCACCGTGACCCTGCCGCTGATGGCGCCGGCGCTGGCGGCGGGGTGGCTGATGGCCTTCACCCTCAGCCTCGACGATGTGGTGGTGGCGAGCTTCGTCTCCGGCCCCGCGGGGACGACGCTGCCCATCTACCTGTTCAGTCGCATCAAGGTGGGGCTGACGCCGGAGATCAACGCGCTTGGCGTGGTGATCCTGGGCGTGGCGGGGGTGGCGCTGGGGCTGGCGGCCTGGCTGCTCCGCCCCAGGCGTGCCTGACCCTCGCCGCCGTTCCGCCCCGGGCGCGCCTGACCCTCGCCGCCGTTCCGCCGCGCGGGTCGGCTGTGATCGTGCCATGCGCCGCCTCCTGCCCCTGCTGCTGCTGCTTCTCGTCACCGCCTGTGCCGAGCGCTGGGAACGGCCCGGCGCGACCGAGGCGCAGTCGGATGCCGCGCAGGCGCGCTGCAGCCAATTCGCCGCGGCGCGGGTGCCGCCCTTCATGATCTGGCAGCAGACCTCCCCCGGCCACTGGGTGTCCTCCCGCCAGGTCTGCGAGGGGCGCGGCGAGCACCGGCGCTGCACCACCCGCCCCGGCTACTGGGAGCCGCCGCGCTTCAGCCGGGTGGATGCGAACACGGACCAGCGGCGCGCCGTGCGGGCCAACTGCCTGGCGGCGGAGGGCTGGAGCTACCAGGGGTTGCGTCCGTTGCGCCTGTGGTAGGCAGCCGCGCGGGTTGAACCCCCCGCCCCCCGCCGCTAGTGTCCGCCGCTTTCCGCACGCCCGTCCGGGGCGTCGCGACGCAAGCCAGACCACAGCAGGCACCCACGATGAAGCTCACCGCCGACCGGCTCGACCGGATCTCCCCTTCGCTGACCATCGCCATGACGACGAAGGCGCGGGCGCTGAAGGCGGCGGGCAAGGATGTGATCGGCCTGTCCTCCGGCGAGCCCG
>JAIYAI010000354.1 GCA_027489135.1 Acetobacteraceae bacterium | reverse complement strand
GCCACCGCCGGTTCGCGCAGCGCTGCCCGAGCCGCGCCGTTCAGCCTCTGCACGACGCTGGCGGGCACGCCGGCCGGCAGCAGCAGCCCGTACCAGCCGCGCACTGCATAGCCCTGCTGCCCCGCCTCCTGCATGGTCGGCACCTCGGGCAGTTCGGCGCTGCGCGTGGGCGTGGTGACGGCCAGCGCCCGCAACGCCCCGGCCCGGATCTGGCCCAACACCAGGGCCTGGTTCTCGATGGCGAAGGCGATGTCGCCGGCAAGCAGGGCGGTGATCACCGGTGCGCTGCCCTGATACGGCACCTGCACCGCTTCGAACCCGGCGCGCAGGCGCAGCAGTTCCGTCGCCATGTGCTGCGGCGTGCCGACGCCTGGCGTGCCATAGGGCACCGCACGCCCCTGCGCCCGCGCCCAGGCGATGAAATCGGCGACGCTGCGATGCGGCGCGGCGGCCGGTACGGTCAGCACCAGCGGCGTCGTGGCCGCCAGCACGACGGGCAGGAAATCGCGCTGCGGGTCGAAGGGCAGGCTGCGCGCGAGCGCCGGGTTGATGGAAAGCGGGCCGGAATTGCCGACGAGCACGGTGTGGGCGTCGCCGCGCGCCCGGGCGACGACGCCTGTGCCGACGTTGCCCCCGGCGCCGGCGCGGTTCTCCACCACCATCGGCTGGGTCGTGCCAAGGTTGCGCTGCAAGGGCTCCGCGATCAGTCGCGCAATGGCATCGAGGATGCCGCCAGGCAGGTAGGGCACGACGAGGCGCACCGGGCGCGAAGGCCAGTCGGCCTCCTGCGCGCGGCCTCCGGCGGGCACGGCCAGGGCGGCAGCGATCAGGGCGCGGCGTTGCATCAGACGGGATCGAGCGTGAACTTGAGGACGGTGTCCTTCACCACGATGCCGCCGCGGTCGCCTGACACCAGGCTGCCGTAGCGGGCGGCGAAGCTGGGCGGCAGCGGGCGTCCGTCCTTCGGCGCGAGCCAGAGGCGCAGCAGGTGGCGGTGCCGCTCGGGCTCCGGCCAGTTCTCGAAATCGGTGCGACTGTGGAAGATCTGGTGGTTGTGCAAGAACTGCATGTCGCCGGGACGGAATTCGATCTGCAGGTTCAGCGCGGGGTCGTTGGTCAGCCCGTCCAGCATGTCGAGCGCCTCGGTCTCAGCCGCGGTGAGGCGGCGGCACTGCGGGAAGTTCGCCTGCGCGCTGCGGATGTACTGGCCCGAATAGATCGCGGTCAGGTGCCCCTCGTGCCAGGAGAAAACCGGCACCTCGAACCAGGGCAGCATGCCGGGCGGGATTTCGCCGCGGCGGTCGGTGGGGAAGGCGTGGAAAAGCTGCGCCACCAAGTCGGGTCGACGGCGTAACATCTCGTTGTAGAGCGTCGTGGAGGAGACGATGCGGCTGGCCCCGCCCGCCTTCGCGGTCTTCAGGCAGAGCAGGCCGACGATGTCGCAGCTGTCGGTGTGGTACTCCAGCTCCCGCGTCGTCTGGTAGTAGCGCACCTTGGGATCGGCGATGTCGAGGCCGAGATCCTTCACATGGCCCAGCAGATGCCCCTTGGCGTTCTGGCTGCGGAAGCTGCCGAAATGCGCGCCGATGCCGAGATAGGCGATGGCGCTGTCCTCCGTGCCCCAGCGGTCCACGGGGATGCCGCGCAGGACGGCGAAGCCGCGGCCCTGCATCAGGTCACGCAGGATCGCCGCCAGGCGCGGCCCGAGGGTGGGCAGGCGGAAGCTCTCCGCCGTGATCGCGCCCATCGCACGACCGCCCGCCTTGTGGGCGTCCACGGCGGTGCGGAGCTCGGCGATGTCGGTTTCCGACAACGCGTGCAGCCAATCGCCGCTGCGTGGCGCGATGTCGGGGCCGGTCCAGGCGGCGGGGCCGACGACGGGGCCGGGCGGCATGGCCGGACGCGCGGCAGCGAGGTTGGTGTCTGGCATGGCGGCCTCCGTCATTCTTGCCACGAAGCGTGCCGCCGCGTTGGCGGCGGTGCAAGCGCGAAGCCCCTGCGTTACGCTCGCGCGGAACGAACCGTAGGGGACCGGACATGGCGGAGCATGATCTCGTGGCGCTGTGGGAGGAACACTGCCGCCACGAATTCGAGACGCGCGACGTCGACACCACCATGGCGACGATGGTGCCCGACCCCTACGTCAACCACATCCCGACCATGACCGGCGGCGTCGGCCACGACCTGCTGAAGCGCTTCTACAAGTACCACTTCATCGGCGGGAACCCGCCTGACATGGCGCTGCACCCGATCACCCGCACCGTCGGCACCGACCGCGTGGTGGACGAGATGGTGCTCAGCTTCACCCACACCACCGAGATCGACTGGATGCTGCCCGGCGTCGCGCCGAGCGGCCGCAAGGTGGAGATCCCGCTGGTCGCCATCGTGCAGTTCCGCGACGGCAAGGTCGCGCACGAGCACATCTACTGGGACCAGGCGAGCGTGCTCGTGCAGGTCGGGCTGCTCGATCCGAAGGGGCTGCCGGTCGCGGGGGTGGAGACCGCGCGCAAGGTGCTGGACAAGACGCAACCCTCCAACGCGCTGATGACGCGCTGGCCGACGAGCGAGGGGAAGCCGATCTAGGCGCCTGGTCCGCCGAGGCAGCTCAATCAGCCGCCCGGCGTGATGCCTTGATGGGCCCGGCCCGCCCGCGCCGTGTCCTCCCGCCCGCCGGCGACGACGCGCACGCCGCCATCGATGCTGGCGGCGACCGTCTCCGGCGTCGCGTATTCCAGGAAGGCCACGCCGTTGCGCCGGCAGGCGGCCAGCACGCGCTCGCGCGCCGCCTCCATGGGCTGCGGATAGGGGCGGCGCGGCACGGCGGTGAGGCCGAGCAGCGAAAGGCCGAGATCCCCTGGGCCGAGTTCGGCGAAACCGATGCCGGGGACGGCCAGGATCTCCTCGCAGCGCGCGACGCCCTCGGGGCTTTCCAGCTTCACGCCGAGCAGCAATTCGCCCTGCGGGTTGAGCGGCCAGGGATCGGCGCAGGCGAAATACGCCTGTTCGGAGATGCCCCAGATCGGCGCGGCGGTGTTCTCGCTGCCGCGGCCGCGCGTGCCGGCGCCAAGCAGGCCGGGCGCAGGCGGATGCGTCGCCGCGCCATGCAGCCGTGCCTGCGGCGTCGGCAGCGCCGGATCGACGCCGAGCAAGTTGTGCGGATAGCGGCAGGCTTCGACGAAGGCGCGGACAGCGCCCGCGGTCTCCGCCTGGCAGAGGAGGATTCCATGCGCGCCGCGGCCGAGGATCTGGCGGAACTGCCAGGCATTGTGCCGGACATTCGCCTCGTCCGTGCCGTTCACCGGCGCCTCGACGATGACCGCGGGCGCCGGGCCCTCCGCGGCGAGGCCGGCGAGGTAGGCGGCAAGGCCGGTCATGTCGAAGGCGCCGTGCTCCATGCCGACATTGATGTAGTCGGCCCAGGTCGCGGCATCGACGCGGCCCTGCGCCTCGGTCAGCACATGGCCGCTGTGATGGCCGGCGTAGTAGATCGCGAAACCCTGCTCGAGCCGCGCGATGGCGCGGTTGATGCGCTCGGCCATGCTGGTGTCTCCCTGTCGTGCGGGGAGCCTCCGCCCGATCGGGGCGGCTGCCAAGCGACGATTGACCACGGCGTTCGCGGGACGCAGGCTTCGCGGATCAACGGGAGGAAACCGCCATGAAGGTCGTCCGCGCATCCGAGCGCACCACGCGCAACGCGCCCGCCAGCAATTTCAGCGGCACCGTCTTCTCGGACGAAGTGGTGACCGGCGTCGCGCCGTCGAAGCTGCGGGCGAGCGTGGTGTCCTTCACGCCGGGCGCGCGCACCTTCTGGCACACGCATCCCGTGGGGCAGACGCTGTACTGCCTCTCCGGCGTCGGGCGGGTGCAGAAGGAGGGCGAGAAGGTCCAGGCGCTGCATCCGGGCGATACGGTGCTGATCCCGCCGGGGGTGAAGCACTGGCACGGCGCGGCGCCGGACCGGCTGTTCTCGCATCTCGCAATGTCGGAGAACGGGCCGAATGGCGAGGGGACGAACTGGCTGGAGGCGGTGAGCGAGGAGGACTATCGGGCGGCGCCCTGAGGGCCGAGGCGCGCGAGCAACGCGTCGAGGTCGGGGGTGCGGTTGAGCAACTCGGCCGCAGTGAAGGGGCAGGTCGCGGGAAGCTCGCGCGCCGGACCGCCATGGGGGCCGAGCTTGTCGGCCGCGCTGTCGCGCGCCAGCGTCCAGAGGTCCTGCACGTCGAGCCGCGGCAGCATGCTGGGGCTGGCGCGGCGTGCGGCGCGGGCCCGGGCAGCCCGGGCCTCGGACCGCCAGTGGGGCACGGACTCCGCGCTCGGCGCGGTGAAGACGGCCAGCAGGTGGGTCAGCGCGACGTCGAGCAGGCTCTCGACCGCCTGGAACTCGCTGCGGCCCACGCTCTCGACCTCCTCGACGACGTTCTCCCAATCCACGTCATTCACGCGCTCCCCGCGCGCGAGCCGGCGGAGGAGGTCCGCCTGCTGCTCCGACCAGACCAGGATGTCGGTGTCGTAGAGGGTGGCCATTTCACCGATATAGGATCGCACCGGGCCGGGTGTCAGCGGAAATCCACGGCCGCCATCCGATGTGACGGCGAGAACGGTGGGGTGTCGCGCGGGCTCAGGACCTGCGCGCCGACGACGGCGACGGTGCGGGCCGCACGGCTGGCCTGGCTTCGAGTTCCGTCTTCAGGCGCGCGACCATCGTGCCTACCTCGCGCGACAGCTTGCGCACGGCTTCCACCTCCGCGTCCTCGCGCAAGGACTGGCTTCGCCCCGTCGAGCCCGCATTCGACCACATCCCGCGCGCGTCGCCTTGTGCAGTGGCCGTGCCGTAAGGATAGCCATTGCGCACATCCACGAGCAGCGCCGAGGCGATGGCCTGGCCTGCGACCAGCCGCGTCGGCAGGAGGAAGGCGCCGACGATCGTCAGGTCCAGCACCGAGAGCGGCGTGCTGCGATCCGTCGCCTGCCCGAGCACCTCATAGATTAGGACGGCATCGACCTGCTGCCGCGCCGCGCCAATGCGAACCTGATCCACGACGCCGCGCGGGACCTGGGATCCGGCAACCGCATTTCCAAATTCAGTAATCAGCGGGCTGATCGGCAGGAACTCGCCATAGAGCGGCCCGGCTTCCTTGATCAGTGCGAGCCAGGCCTCCGCTTCACCGGCCGGGATGCCGGTCAGCCGGCCACGCTGTACCCGGGCCAAGCCGAAGCGGGCGGGAAAGCGCAGCAGCGGCTCGGCGCGCGCTGCCTCGTACACGGCGCGGTCGACGCTGGCTGGGCCGGTACCGCCGGGCCTCGCCTGCGCAGCCACCTGGGCGGCCCAATCTGGGCGGGAGGCAAGGAAGTCAGCGCCCGACCCCGTCTGCGTCGTGGCCGTGCAACCCGCGAGGCTCAGGCACAACGTTGCAGTTGCGATGAAGCGCATGCTTCGGACCCGATCCGTTGCGGTCAAACACAGAACCTGGACTTGGGGCCGGTCCCTATCCGGATCAATGGCCTGCCCCTCACGCCTGCTTCCGCTCGATCAGCCCCCGCCGGATGCTCCGCCCCCGCCGGATGCGGTCCTCGATGAACCCCGCCTCGCCCCAGCGCACCGCGCGGCCCAGCGCGTGCGCATCCTCGCTGAAGCGCGCCAGCATCTCCAGCAGCGCCTCGCGGTTGTTGAGGAAGATGTCGCGCCACATGTCGACGTCGCTCGCCGCGATGCGGGTGAAGTCGCGGAAGCCGGAGGCCGCGAATTTCAGCACCGCCTCGCGCGTCTCCTCGGCCAGGTCGTCCGCCGTGCCGCAGATGGTGAAGGCGATCAGGTGCGGCAGGTGGGAGACGATCGCCACCACCTTGTCATGCGTCGCCGCATCCATGCTCTCGACCATGGACCCCGCACGGCGCCACATCTCCGCGACCTTCTCCACCGCGGCGGGGTCGGTGCCCGGCTCCGGCGTCAGGATCACGTAGCGGCCGTGGAAAAGCTCGGCGAAGCCGGCATCGGGGCCGCTGTGCTCCGTGCCCGCCATCGGATGCGCCGGCACCAGATGCACGCCCTTGGGCAGCAGCGGCGTCAGGTCGCGGATCACGCTGCCCTTGGTCGATCCCGCATCGGTCAGCACCGCGCCCGGCTTCAGGTGCGGCGCGATCGTCGCCATCACCCCGGCATAGGCGCCGACGGGGACGCAGAGGATCACCGCATCGGCCCCGGCAACGGCCTTCGCAGGATCCTCCTCCACCACGTCGGCGAAGCCGAGTTCGCGCACGCGGGCCAGCGTCTCCGGCCGGCGCGTATGCGCGACCACGGTGCGCGCGATGTCGCCCCGCGCCCGCGCCACCCGCGCGATCGAACCGCCGATCAGCCCGACGCCGATCAGGCAGAGCCGCTCGAAGATCGGCTGATCAGGCATGCGCGAAGGCGGTCAGCGCCTCGACCACCATGCCGCACTCCTCGGCCGTGCCGACTGTGATGCGCAGGCATTGCGCGAGGTTGTAGGCGCCGACGCCGCGCGCGATGACGCCACGCGACCGCATCGCCGCATCGGCGGCCTTGGCACGCTCGGCCGAGCCGAAATCGACCAGCAGGAAATTCCCCTCGCTGGGATAGACCGTGTAGCCCAGGCCCTTCAGCGCATCCGACAGCTTCGCGCGCCATTCGGTGTTGTGGGCGATGGAGCTCTCCACCCAGCCCGGCTCCGTCACCGCCGCGATGCCGGCCGCCATGGCGGAGGCATTGACGTTGAAGGGCCCGCGCACGCGGTTCAGCACGTCGATCACCTCCGCCGAGCCGTAGCACCAGCCGAGCCGCACGCCGCCCAGGCCGAAGATCTTGCTGAAGGTGCGCGTCATCACCGTCGCCCCCATGCCGGCATCGACCAGCTTGGCGCCGGCGTCATAGGCGGGGTCGGTGACATATTCGGCATAAGCCGCGTCGATCACCAGCAGGATGTCGTCGCGTAGCCCCTTGCGCAGCCGCGCGATCTCGCTCGCCGGCAGCATCGAGCCGGTCGGGTTGTTCGGGTTGGCGATGCAGACCAGCTTCGTGCGCGGACCCACGGCGGCCAGCATCGCGTCCACGTC
>JAIYAI010000041.1 GCA_027489135.1 Acetobacteraceae bacterium | reverse complement strand
TCCCGCCAGGGCGAGCCCTCCTGGTAGGAGAGCCACCACATCCAGTTGTGCGGATAGACGTTGGAGACAATCTGGAAGCCGGCGCTGCGCAGGGCAGGGATCGCGTCGGGCGGCGGCGCCTCGATGAAGTCGACCTGGTTGGCGCGGAGCGCGGCGACGCGGGTGTTGGCATCGGCGAGCGGCAACAGCACCAGTCGCTCCACCTTCGGCACGCGGGCGGCGTCCCAGTAGTCCGGGTTGCGCACCATCACGCAACGCTCGCGGACGGAGAAGCTCTCCATCTTGAAGGGCCCCGTGCCGTTCGCCTTCGAGAGATAGGCGTCCCAGGACCGCCCCGCTGCCTCCCAGCCCTGCTGGCTGACGATGCCGATCCAGAACAGCAGGTAGGGCAGGCAGCTGTCCGGCCGTGTGGTCTCGATGATGAGGCGATGCGGCCCCTCGGCGCGGTAACTCGCCACGGTGAACAGGCGTGACCGGCCGAGCGCCGCGGCGCGCGGGTCGAAGGCCGGATGGTCCTGCTTGAGGATGCGGTCGAAGGTGAAGACCACGTCCTCGGCGGTGAAGGGCTTGCCGTCGTGGAACTTCACGCCCTCGCGCAGGGTGAAGATCCAGCGCTTTGGATCGGAGGGATCGGTGCGCCAGGCCGTGGCAAGGCCGGGCTTCAGATGCGCCGCGCGGTCGGCGCGCGAGAGGTCCCACAGCACCAACCCGTCATAGAGGGTGATGCCCATGAAGCGCTGCCCCTCGGCGCCCTGGTCGGGGACGCCGTTCGAGAGCGGCACGGCGTTGGCGGTCATGCCGACGCGGAGTGTGCCGCCCCCAGAAGGGGCCTGCGCGTGGGTCAGGTCCCAGGGGAGAGCGGCGGCAGCCAGGCCGCCAGCGAGGAGGGCGCGACGGGGAACAGTGGGGGTTTGCATGGCGACCTCGGACCGGAGTGCGGAGGGAGGTAGAAGCTAGCCACACGCACGAAAATCGTGCAAACAATGATTTTTGATGATTTTTTAGTCCATTCGTGGAGTTTTCTGCATAAGAATTGGTCTAACGCTGCGATCTCCCCACTCGCCCACCCCTCCGCGCCTGTCAGGTCGGCGAGCAGTGCCGCGGTGGCCACGCCCCTCGCGTTCAGCGCGTGTCCGCCAAGACCGTGGCCGTTGAGCGTATCCTTGCCCCCGCCGCCCCGCAGCGCGCCCTTGCTGTTGCCCCCCCCGAGAGGATGTCCTGCCCGTCGAGGCCCGTGAGCCGGTTCGCCACATCGTTGCCCGTGATCTCGGTGTCGGCGGCATTGCCGGTGCCGTCGATCAGCCCGGCACCGATGAAGACAAGGCTCTCGAAGCGCGCGCCCAGGGTGGTGGTGTAGGCGACGGGCCTCGCACTGGCCGAGGTTGGTAGCGCTCCTTGAGGGGCCACGGCCGAGTCCGTGGCGGCGGGGCGCGGCGTGCGCGTCGGCACCGTACGCAGTCAGATCCGGATCGTTCTGGAGAAGACCGGGGCCGGCAGCCTGCGTGGCCTGGCAGCATCGCTCGGCGTGCCGGGCATGATGGTGCCGCGCTGAGAACGCAGAAGGGTCGCCCGTGCCACGATTGGCGGTAGGATGGCGCAAAGCCAACCGGAGGAAACGCCATGACCGCACCCACCCGCCGCGCCCTGCTCGGCGCCGGAGCCCTGCTCGCCACCCCGGGCCTGCTGCGCGCCCAGGCCGCCGGCGACGTCATCCGAATCGGCGTACTGACCGACCTCGCCGGCCCCTACCGCGACGTGACGGGCCCGACCTCCGTCGCCTGCGTTCGCCAGGCGGTGGACGAGTTCACCGCGCAGAACCCCACGATCAAGGTGGAGGTCATTGCCGCCGACCACCAGAACAAGGCCGATGTCGGCGTGAATACCGTGCGCCAGTGGTTCGACACCCGCGGCGTGGATGTCGTCACCGATGTCGGCAACAGCGCGATCGCGCTGGGCCTCAACCCGGTCTGCGTCGAGCGCGACAAGGTGCATCTCAACGCCTCCGCCGCGACCTCCGACCTGACCGGCCGCGCCTGCACGCCGAACACCATCCACTGGTCCTACGACACCTGGTGCTTCGCCAAGACCTCGGGCGATGCGCTGACCCGGATGGGTGGCGACACCTGGTACTTCATCACGGCGGACTACGCCTTCGGCCACGCGATCCAGCGCGACACCAGCCGCTTCATCGAGGCCGCGGGCGGCAAGGTGGTGGGCGATTCGAAGTATCCCTTCCCGCAGACGACGGACTTCTCCGCCTTCCTGCTGCAGGCGCGCGCCAGCCGGGCCAAGGTGCTCGGCCTCGCCATGGCCGGCGACGACCTGGTGAACTGCGTCAAGCAGGCGCAGGAATTCGGCCTGACGCGCGGCGCGAACCCCATGCAGTTGGCCGCCATCATCGGCTCCGTCACCGGCGTCATGGCGGCCGGGATGCAGACCATGCAGGGCATGTACATCGCCGAGACCTTCTACTGGGACCAGGACGACCGGACCCGTGCCTTCACGCGCCGCCTGCAGCAGCAGCAGCGGATCCCGACGGTGTTCCCGAACTACGTGCATGCCGGGAACTACTCGGGCGTCACGCATTACCTGAAGGCGGTGAAGGAGCTGGGGGTGGCGCGCGCCAAGGCCTCGGGGCGGGAGGTAGTGGCGCTGATGAAGCGCATGCCCACCGACGACGACGCCTACGGCAAGGGCGCGGTCCGCGAGGACGGGCGGAAGATCCACCCCTCCCATCTCTACCAGGTGAAGGCGCCGGCGGAGAGCCGCGGCCCCGGCGACGTCTACAAGCTGGCCGTGACCCTGCCGGCCGACCAGGCCTTCCGCCCGCTGGCCGAGGGAGGCTGCCCGCTGGTGCGGAGCTGAATTTCCGCACCGGGGCGCGCGACGTCGCGATCCTGTGGTAAGGAGCGCCGGCCCAGTCTTCCGTCGGCCTCCCGACACCGCGCGACGACGTCCGGATCCGTGATGGTCTCTCTCTCCCGCAGCAGGCTCGAAGCCGGCGGCGTCCTGCTCCTCTTCGACGCCGCCCTGGCCATGCTGGCCTGGGTGATCCTGGCACCGCTGCTGCTGACGGTCAGCGAGCCCCTCGTCGGGCTGGCCTATCCGTTCTGCTTCCTGCTGTTCCTCTACGCGCTCGGCCTCTACCGGCGGGAGACGCTGATCGAGACCCGCCGCGCGCTCGGCCGCACCGTGGTCGCAGCGCTGCTCGGCGGGCTTCTGGCTTCAGCCCTCGTTCTCGTGGTCCTCGGCAGGACGGGCGAGACCTGGGCGGCCTATGCGCTCTCGGTCCCGGTCTTCTCCCTCACCGCCGCCTTTGCGCGGCTGGTGCTCTCGACGTTGCGCCGCCGCGGCGCATTCCGCCGCCGCCTCCTGGTGGTGGGCGCGGGGGAGCGGGCCTTCGACCTCGTCGTCCTGCTGCGGCGGGAAGGGGGTATGCTCGGCTATGATCTCGCGTTCCTGCACGATCCGGCGACGATGGGCGCGGTGGCGCCGCGTCTCGAAGCCGATCCGCACTGCCGGATCATGCCGCATGGGCGGAACTTCCTGGCCGCCGCGCAGGCCTTCGCGGCAGACCAGATCGTCGTCGCGCCGGACGAACGGCGTGGCCTGCCGATGGAGGACCTGTTGGCGTGCCGCATCGCCGGCTATCCGGTGCGGGAATATCAGCAGTTCCTCGAGAAGGAGATCCGCCGAGTCGACATGAAGCGGCTGGAGATCGCCTGGCTGCTGTACTCGGACGGCTTCGTCTTCGGCCCGCTCGACCTGTGGCTGAAGCGCGCGCTCGACATCGTGGTCAGCGCGACGCTGCTGGTGCTGACGGGGCCCTTCCTGCTGGCCGCGGCGATCGCCGTGCGGATGGAGGATGGCGGCCCGGCCCTCTATCGCCAGGCACGCGTGACGCGCGGCGGGCGCGTCTTCCGGATCCTCAAGCTGCGCACCATGCGGGTGGATGCGGAGCAGCACGGCGCGGTATGGGCCAGCGCCGGCGACCCCCGCGTCACCCGCTTCGGCGCCTTCCTGCGGCGTTCGCGGATCGACGAGTTGCCGCAGCTCATCAACATCCTGAAGGGCGACATGTCCTTCGTCGGGCCGCGGCCCGAGCGCCCCGAATTCGTGGTCGACCTCGCCGCGCGGCTGCCGCTCTACGCGGAGCGGCACACGGTGCGCGCCGGACTGACTGGCTGGGCACAGGTGAACTACCCCTACGGCGCCTCGCTGGACGACGCGCGGTCGAAGCTCTCCTACGACCTCTACTACGTGAAGAATTTCAGCGTGCTCTTCGACCTGCTGATCATCCTGCAGACGCTTCGCGTGGTGCTGTGGCCCGGGGCCGCGGGGGCCCGGTGAGCCCCCGCGGCGCCCCTCACGCCGCCGACTGGTAGAGGTCGAGCTCCTCGGTCAGCTTCGCCCACTGTTCCTGCACCCGCCGGATCGACCGCGCGAAGGTGGCGGGATCCTCGTAGCTCGGCACCGTGTCCATGGCGCGCAGCCGGGCGTGGATCTCCGGCGTCTGCGTGGCACGGCGGAAGATCTCGGCCATGCGCTCCTGGATCGGCGCCGGGATGCGGGAATTGCCGGTCAGCCCGGTGAAGCCGCGGAAGTTGAAGCGATCCGAGTAGCCGCCGAGCTCGGCGAAGGTGGGCACACGGTCGGCGAGGCTGGGCACCCGGTCCAGGCCGGCCGTCGCCAGCGGACGCAACCGACCGGCACGCACCGTCTCCCCCACCACGACCATCGCATGGAAGCCGCCATGGAAGACGCCGGCGAGGTTGTCCTGCATCATCGGCGCCTCCCCGCGATAGGCCACGTGCTTCACGTCGGGCAGCTTCGTCTCGCGCTCCATCACCACGGACATCGCGTGGCCGGACCCGCCGGCGGACCAGTTGCCGATGGGCTGGGTCGGCTGGCGGCGCGCCCAGTCGAGGTACTGGTTGAAGGTGGTCACGCTGGCCGGCACCGCGGGCCCGACGGTGAAGGAGAGCGAGGTGTGGCCCAGCCGGCCGATCGGCGCGAAGTCGCGGATCGGGTCGAAGGGGTTGATGCGCTGGGTGATCGGGACCGTCACATAGGCCTCGATCGTGTAGAACCAGCTGTAGCCGGCGGCCGGCGCCTGCAGCGCGGGCTGGGCACCGATGATGCCGGCACCGCCGGCGCGGTTCTC
>JAIYAI010000312.1 GCA_027489135.1 Acetobacteraceae bacterium | reverse complement strand
GCTGGGGACGGATGCGCTGCTGGCGGGGGGCGGGCGACTCGCGGACCTCACGCCGGCGGCGCAGGCGGCGCTGGCGCAGGTCCTGTCGGAGGGCGCGCCGGTCGCCAACCCGCTCAACCTCGGCCCCACCGCCGGAACCCGCCTGGCCGAGGCGGCGGCGCTGCTGGCCACCCTTGCCGAGGTCGACAGCGTGGTCGCGTTGCATGCACCGGGCGCGGATCCCGGCGCGGATGCCGTGACGGCGGAGGCGATGATCGCCGCGTCCCAGGCCAGGGGAGGTGGGCGGGCGCCGGCGCCGATCCTGGTGGGCTGGGCCGGCCAGGCGACGGCGGGGGCGCTGCGCGGGCGCATGGGCGCGGCCGGCCTCGCCGTCTTCGACAGCCCGGAGGCGGCGGTGAAGGGCGCGCTCTGCCTTGCCCTCGACCGCGCCAACCGGCAGGCCGCGGCGGAACTGCCGACGCGCGCGGTGCTGGACCTGCGGCCGGACCGCGACCGTGTCGCCCGCCTGATCGCGCGGGTGCGTGCCGAGGGGCGCGACGCGCTGGCCGAGGACGAGGCGCTCGAGGTGCTGGCGGCCTATGGCATGCCGGTGGCGCCGGGCCGCCGCACCGCGCCCTTCGCCGAGGACGCCGCCGATGCCGCCCGCCTGCTGGGTTTCCCGGTGGTGCTGAAGCTGCTGAGCCCGGCGCTGGCCCACAAGTCGGAGATCGGCGCGGTGCAGACCGGGCTCGACACCCCGGCCGCCGTGCATGGTGCGGCGCGGGGCATGCTGGAACGTCTCGCCGCGCGGCACCCCGGTGCGACGGCGACCGGCTTCCTGGTGCAGCGCCAGGCGGCGCGGGCGCATGAGGTCCGGGTGCGCCTTGGCGAGGATGCGATGTTCGGGCCCTGGATCGGGTTCGGCCAGGGCGGAACGGCGGCAGACCTGGCGGGTGACGAGGCCTTCGACCTGCCGCCGCTGAACCTGGCCCTGGCGCGGCAACTGGTCGGGCGGGCGCGGGTGGCGCGATTGCTGGAGGGGTACCGCGACCATCCGAAGGCGAGCATCGCCGCGGTCGCCGATGCGCTGGTGCGGGTCAGCCAGATCGCGGTCGACTTTCCCGAGGTGGCGACGCTCTCGCTGAACCCGCTCTTCGCCGATGCGCAGGGTGTCCTCGCGGTGGACGCGAAGATCGCGCTGCGCCCGCCCGGCGCGCCGCCCGCGGTGCTGGCGGTGCCGCCCTATCCGGCGGAACTGGCGCGGCCCTTCGTGACCAAGGGGGGCGAGACCCTCCTGGTCCGCCCGATCCGCCCCGAGGACGCCACTGCCCATGCCGAGGCGTTCCGCCGTGTGCCGGCGGAGGATGTGCGGTTCCGCTTCTTCTCGCCGCTGAAGGAGTTGTCGCCGGCGATGGTCGCCCGCCTGACCCAGATCGACTACGACCGCGAAATGGCCTTCGTCGCGGTGCGCGGGGCCGGGACCGCGGAGGAGCGAATCCTCGGCGTCTCCCGCCTGATCCGCGCGCCAGGGGCGGAGGAGACGGCGGAGTTCGCGGTGATCGTCGGGCGCGAGATGAAGGGCCAGGGCCTGGCGCGGCACCTGATGGAGCGGCTGTTCGACTGGGCGCGGGAGACCGGTATCCGCCGCATCGTCGGGCATGTGCTCGCGGACAACGCGCCGATGCTGGCCTTCGTGAAGGCGCTGGGCTTCGCCCTCAAGCGGTCGGTCGAGGAGGAGGACGTCCTGGAGGCCGTGTTGGAGATCGGGTCGGGCTGACTACCCGCTCACGCGAACGGCGCCACCGGGGACGGTGGCGCCGCGCGGATCGCCAGGATGCGGCGGTTCAGGCCCTGTCGCGGGCCTCGGCGATCAGTTCGCGGACACGGCTGGCGGCAGTGGCGCCCTTGAGGGAGTCGCGCCAGGCGCCCTCGGCCACACGCTGATGCACGGCCACCGCGTCATCGGCGGCGGTGATCATGGCGACGCCGATGCCGCCATTGGGGGCCGCGTCCGGGGGGAAGGGGCTGGCGACGACATGCGCACGCTCCCGCCCGCGCAGGACCATGAAGCTGCCGGCCGGGTCGGGGCCGGCCGTGAGGCCGAGCTGGATGCCGATGGGCACGGAGTCCATCAACCCGGCGATCGCCTCGGCCTCGGTCGCGGCGGCGGCGCGGCAGCGGGCGCGGGTGCGCTCGGACAGCGGCAGGCCGGCGGCGACGCCATCCTGCAGGAAACGGCGAAGCTGGCCTTCGGAGAGGATGCCGATGATGGTGGGCTTGCGGCTCTGGAAGAGGCGGCGGCGGGAGGCGAGCATGCCGAGTGCCTGATCGGCCGCCGCCCGCGCCTGTGTCCGGTCGGAGGCGGTATCGGCGAGTTCCGCCCAGGCTTCGGCCAGGGCGCCCTCGAAGGCCTCGGTCAGGGTCTGGAAGCAGACGGCGCCGCCGACGAGCAGGATCTGGTCGGCCTGTTCCTCCACCTGGCGGAGGCGCTCCAGGAAGCCGACGGGCCGGGCGAAATACTCGACGCCGATCCCGAGGAGCGACAACGGGGAGATCTTCAGGAGTTCAGCCAGCCGCCGGATCGTGTCCAGCTTGATGACCTCGCCCTTCTCATAGCGGTAGAGCGCCGCACGCGAGACACCGAGACGCGCCGCGATCTCCTCAGCGCGAAGGCCGGATTCCAGGCGATATGCCCGCAACTGCTGGCCGATATCGGCAAAACGCATCGCAGCCTCCGGTTGGAACCCCCGACCAGGGCAGCACCCTAAATTGAGACGTGTGACAGGGGGCTGATTTGGGGTTCAGAAACCATGCAGCAGACTCCGGCGTGTTGCAAGTCAAAGCACGCCGGAGTCGCCGTGAAAAACCTCGAGAAATCGGGAGCCGCTGGGTAAAAAGCGTCAATTTTCCTAATTAGCAGCTGTCGGTGACGATCCCGAATCGGACCGCTCAGGCTCCCTGGTCGGGGGCCACGGGATGGGCTGCCAGGGCTTCCAGCGCCTTCACCATCCCCGAATGGTCGAGCTCCGCACCGCCCATCGCGGTGACGGCGGAAAAGAGCTGCTGGGCCGAGGCGGTGCCGGGCAGGGCGATACCGAGGTACTTGGCCGATTGCAGCGCCAGGTTCAGGTCCTTCTGGTGCAGCCGGATGCGGAAGCCGGGCGCGAAGGGCCGCTTGAGCATCCGCTCCCCGTGCAACTCGAGGATGCGCGAGGTGGCAAGGCCGCCCATCAGCGCCTGGCGCACCTTCGCCGGATCTGCACCTGCCTTGGAGGCGAAGACGAGGGCCTCGGACACCGCCTCGATGGTGAGCGCGACGACGATCTGGTTGGCGACCTTGCAGGTCTGGCCGGCCCCGTTCTCCGTGCCGACGAGCGTGATGTTCTTGCCCATCGCCTGGAACAGCGGCGTGGCGCGGTCGAAGGCGGCCTGCGGTCCGCCGACCATGATGGTGAGCGTCGCCTGCTTGGCGCCGACCTCGCCGCCGGAGACGGGGGCGTCGAGGTAGTCGCAGCCAAGGGCGTTGACCTTCTTCGCGTAGTCCTTGGTGGCGGTCGGGCTGATCGAGGACATGTCGATGACCAGCTTGCCGGCCGAAAGCCCCGCGGCGACGCCACCCGGGCCGAACAGCACGGCTTCGACATCCGGGGTATCCGGGACCATCAGGATGATCACCTCGGCCGCCTTGGCGACGGCGGTGGCGTCCGGCAGCACGGTGAAGGCGGCGCGCTGCTCAGGCCCCAGGCTCGCCCGCTCCGGCACCAGGATGTCGTGGCCGGCGGCCTTGAGATGCCCGGCCATGGGCTTGCCCATGATGCCGAGGCCGATGAAGCCGATCTTCATGTGTCTGGTCCCCCTGTCGGATGGGGCACTGTCGCGGGCGGGGGGGGAGGGTGCAAGGGGGAGGGAGGATTCAACACGAAGGCACGAAGGCACAAAGACACGAAGGGACGGGTCAGCGGAGCAGACGACGGAGGCACCTCGCGTCCAGGCGCCAGGCACTGCTCGTAGACGGATCCGAGCAGCCCCGGCCCAAGCTCCCGATGGACGGCGAGCGCCGCGTCCCCGATCGTCGCCGCGACGGCCTCCTCATCCACCTTCGTGTCTGTGAGTCTTCGGGTTCGATCACGCACCCCGATACGGCGCGAACCACCCCAATCCGGCCTCCGTCCCCCCCTTCGGCCGGTACTCGCACCCGATCCAGCCCCGGAACCCGAGCGCGTCGATCCGGTCGAAGACGAAGGGCCAGTTCACCTCGCCCGTCCCCGGCTCGTGCCGGCCCGGGGTATCGGCGACCTGCATATGGGCGGTGATGGCCAGGTGCTTCTCGACCGTCCGGACCACGTCACCCTCGGTGATCTGGCAATGGTAGAGGTCGAATTGCAG
>JAIYAI010000410.1 GCA_027489135.1 Acetobacteraceae bacterium | reverse complement strand
CGGCGGCCGCGCGGTCCGCCCCGAGATCCCGGGCGCCGAGCTTGGCATGCTCTCTGACGACGTCTTCCTGATGCAATCCGTGCCGAAGCGCCTCGTGGTCGTCGGCGCCGGCTACATCGCGCTCGAATTCGCCTGCATCTTCCGCGCCTTCGGGGCGGAGGTCGATGTCGTCTACCGCGCCGACCTGCCGCTGCGCGGCTTCGACGAGGATGTCCGCACGGCGATGGTGGAGGCGCTGGAAGCCCAGGGCATCCGCCTGCACAGCGGCCACAACCCGGCCCGCCTCGACCGCCAGGGCGATCATCTCCGCCTCAGCCTGATGGGCGGCGAGGGGATCGAGGCCGACGCCGTCCTCTTCGCCATGGGGCGGGAACCGTACACCGCGGGCCTCGGCCTCGACCGGGCCGGCGTGATGTGCACGGCGAAGGGCGCGATTGAGGTGGACGAGGACCACCGCACGACCACGCCGAACATCTACGCCATCGGCGACGTGACGGACCGGCTGAACCTGACGCCGATGGCGACCGCCGTCGGGCATGCGCTGGCCGATACCCTCTTCGGCAACAACCCGCGCCGCGCCAGCTACCTCAACGTGCCGACAGCCGTCTTCACTTCACCCCCCATCGGCACCGTCGGCATGACGGAGGCCGATGCCGCCGCGCAGGGCCCGGTCGATGTCTTCGTCACCCGCTTCACCCCGATGCGCCACACCATCAGCGGCCGCCCGGGCCGGAAGACGCTGATGAAGCTGATCGTCTGCCAGCGGACGCGGAAGGTGCTCGGCGCGCATATGCTGGGCGAGGATGCGGGGGAGATCATGCAGGGCATCGGCATCGCCGTCGCCGCGGGCCTGACCAAGGAGGATTTTGACCGCACCATCGGCATCCACCCGACCGCTGCGGAGGAGTTCGTGACGCTCCGCACCCGCACGCGGGAAGCCGGCCCCCACATCAAGGCCGCGGCGGAGTGACCTCCGCCTCCCGCCTCGCCATCGCCTTCTCCTGCATCGGCCATTTCCAGCACCACGTCCTGACCGGGCTGTTCCTGACTCTCGTCATCGTGCTGGAGCGGGTGTGGGAGCGCCCCTTTGACGAGCTGATCGGCCTCTGGACGATCGGCGCCTTCCTGGTCGGCGCCGGCGCGCCGCTCGCCGGGTGGCTGGCCGACCGCTTCGGCCATGACCGGATGATGGCGGTCTTCTTCCTCGGCGTCGGCGGGGCAACCATCGCGGCGGGGCTGACGGCGGGACCGGTGCCGATGACCGGCGCGCTCGCCGTGCTCGGCCTCTTCGGCGCCATCTACCACCCCGTGGGCCTTGCCTGGGTGACGCAGGCGGCGCCGCTCGCGGCCCGGGGGCGGGTGATGGGGCTGGTCGGGATCGCCGGGTCGCTCGGCGTCGCCGCGGCGGCGCTGGTGGCGGGCGGGCTGGCGGCGCTCTTCGGCTGGCGCGTGGCGCTGATCCTGCCGGGGGCGATCACTTTGGCGACGGGTGTGGTGCTGGCGGTGGCAATCGCGCAGGGGCGGCTCGCCGGCGTCGGCCATGTCACGACCGCCACCGGCCACCGCGTCGCACCGGAGGAGGACCCCTCGCCGGAGCGCACGCCGCGCGTGGTCATGGCCGTCCTCTTCGTGACGCTGGCCTGCGGCTCGATCCTGTTCAACGCCTTCTCCACCGCCGCGCCGAAGTGGCTGAGCGAGGCGCTGGACACGACGGACACGGCCAAGATCGGCGCGCTGGTCGGCTTCGTGTTCCTGTTCGGCAGCCTGGCGCACCTGGTCGGCGGCTGGCTGGCAGACCGGGTGCCGCTGAAGCCGCTCTATGTCGCAAGCTTCGCGGTGAAGCTGCCGATCCTGCTGGTGGCGGGGCTCGTCGGCGGCTGGCACGCGGTGGCGATCGCGGCGCTGTTCACGCTGGTGATGGATATCGGCGTACCGGCGGAGAACCTGCTGCTGGCGCGCTACTCCTCGGGCCGCAGGCGCGGCCTCGCCTTCGGGATCAAGTACGCCATGGGCTTCGTCGCGGCGCCGGTCGGGGTCGGCATGGTCGCGGCGCTCTACGGCGTCGGCGATGCCGGGTTCCGGGCGATGTTCCTCGTGCTGGCCGGGCTGACGGTGGCCATGCTGCTGGCGGCCCTGGCCCTGCCCGGGGCACCCCGCCGGGAACCCCTGCGCGGGCAGGCCGTCCCCGCCGAATAGCAGGGTTTGCCCTGGGCCGGGGCGCCGCTATCCTGCCCGACGCCCTGCTGGACGGGGCCGGACCTGCTTGAGCCGCCCATCGTCGGCGCGGCGGCAGGCCCAGGGAGAACGCTCGAATGGTTGCGCGCGCATGGCACCCCGGCTCCTGGCGGGACATGCCGATCCGTCAGGTCCCCGAGTATCCGGACCCCGCGAAGCTCGCGGCGATGGAGGAGAAGCTCGCCCGATTTCCCCCGCTCGTCTTCGCCGGCGAGGCACGCCGGCTGAAGGCCGCGCTGGCGCGCGCGGGGGACGGCCAGGGCTTCGTTCTGCAGGGCGGCGACTGCGCCGAAAGCTTCGCCGACTTCACCGCGAACACCATCCGCGACACTTTCCGCGTGCTGCTGCAGATGGCCGTGGTGCTGACCTTCGGCGGTGGCACGCCGGTGGTGAAGCTCGGCCGCATGGCGGGGCAGTTCGCCAAGCCGCGCTCCTCCGACGTCGAGAAGAAGGGTGACGTCACCCTTCCCTCCTACCGCGGCGACATCATCAACGGCCCCGACTTCACGCCGGAGGCGCGCATCCCCGACCCGTCGCGGATGGAGTTCGCCTACATGCAGTCGGCGGCGACGCTGAACCTGCTGCGGGCCTTCGCCACCGGCGGCTATGCGGACCTCCACCAGGTGCATCGCTGGAATCTCGGCTTCGTGCAGCGCAGCCCGCTGGCCTCGCGCTACGAGGACCTGGCCTCCCGCATCGACGAAACGCTGGGCTTCATGGGCGCCTGCGGCATGTCCGACCTGCCCCAGGTGCGCGAGACCGACTTCTACACCAGCCACGAGAGCCTGCTGCTTCCGTATGAGGAAGCGCTGACCCGCGTGGATTCCACCACCGGTGACAGCTACGCCTGCTCGGCGCATTTCCTCTGGATCGGCGACCGCACCCGCCAGCCCGACGGCGCGCATGTGGAATTCCTCCGCGGCGTGAAGAACCCGATCGGCATGAAGGTCGGCCCGACCAGCGACCCTGCGGAACTGGTCCGCATCACCGAGATCCTGAACCCCGCGAACGAGAAGGGCCGCCTGACCCTGATTAGCCGCATGGGCGCGGACAAGGTGCAGGACAAGCTCGGGCCGCTGCTGGCG
>JAIYAI010000770.1 GCA_027489135.1 Acetobacteraceae bacterium | reverse complement strand
GGGGCTGGGGTCCTGGGGGGCCGGCGTGGTCTTCGACCTCACGGGCAGCTACCGCGTCGCCTTCTGGCTCTCCATCGCTGCCTATGTGGCAGGGTCGATCGCCTTCTGGGCGCTTCGGAAGCCGGTGGAGTCACGCCAGGTGTAGGGTGACCAGGAATCGCGCGCCGCGCCCTTCGCCGGGGAGCAGCGCGATGCTGCCGCCCGCTGCCTCCAGGTGGCTGCGCGCGATGGCGAGGCCGAGGCCCGTGCCCCCGCCATCCCGCGCCGTGGTGAAGAAGCGGGAGAAGATGCGGGGCGCATTGCCCGCCGAGACGCCGCGGCCGTCATCGGCGAAGACGAGGGCGACGGTGAGGCCGCGCCGCTCCCATTCGATGCGGCAGGCAGCACCCGGCCCGGCATGATCGCGGACATTCTCCAGCAGGCTGTCGAGCGCGGCGCGCAGGGCATCGGCCGGCATCGCCAACCGCGGTGCGTCCCGGCCTTCGATGTCCACCACCATGCCCTCGGCCCGGAAGGGCGCCGCGGCGGCCTCCGCCACCGAAGCGAGATCGCAGGCCTCCGCGGCGCGGGGCCGCGGCGCCTCGGCCCGGGCCAGTTCCAGCAGGCGGCGGACCAGGCGATCGAGCCGCGCCACGTCCTCCATGGCCTGGCCGAGGAAGCGCGCACGCTCTTCCGGCGCCATCGCCTCCCCGTGGTCGGCCAGCAGTTCCAGCGCGCCGCGCAGCGCGGCGATCGGCGTCTTGAACTCGTGGCTGACATCGGCGGCGAAGGCGCCAATGGCGTCGGCGCGCCGTTCCAGCGTCGCCGCCATGGCATGGATGGCGGCGGCAAGCTCGTCCGCCTCCCGCACCGCGCTGCGCCGAGGGCGCCCCTCCGGAACCCGCGCGCCGGCGGCGACGGCGCGGGCCTGCGCCGCGACGGCGGTGATGGGCCGGCTGACGGTGAAGGCCGTGAACGTGGCGATGCCACCGGCGCCCAGCAGCAGCGCCAACGCCATCGCCGCGATCTCCCAGCGCTTGCCGTAGAGCGCCTGGTCGATGCTGGCCGGCGTGCGGGAGAGCAGCACGGCGCCGATGACCGACCCGTCCGCGTCGCGTACCGGTTCCGCCACGAAGACCCGGAAGGGCGCACCGCGGCTGATGCTGGCGGCACCCACGCCCTGGGCAGGCTGGCGGGCGCGCAGCACCGCCCTGCCCTCCCCGCCCAGCGCCGCCGCCACCTCCTCCTGCGCCGCCAGGGACAGGCCAAGCTCTTCCCGGCTCGTCGCCACCACGATCCCCTGGCGATCGAGCACGCGCATGCCGGCGAGGGTCACGCGCTGCGCATCCGCCAGCACGCTGCCGAGCGCGGCCCCCGCCGCCGCAGCGCGGGGATCCGGTGGCGACGCGACCGGGCGCGGCGCGGGCGGCGGCGGCAGCACGGCGTCGCGGGCGAGGTCGAGGCTGGCGGGACGCGGCTGCCAGCCCGCATCGGGGGCCGCCGGCGCGCGGCCGCCCCACCAGGCGGCGCGATAGGCGGCGGCGATCACAGCGGCCTGCGCGACAAGCTCGGTCTCGGTCTGGCGAACCAGCGCGCTCTCGTAGAGCCGCAGCAGCCAGAGCCCGCCGAGCGGCGCGGCCAGGAGCAGCAGGTTGGCCGCCAGCAGCACGGTCAGGATGCGCGGCTTGCGCCAGGGCCAGGAGGACGAAGGATTATTCAACGAACCGATAGCCCAGCCCGTGCACCGTGCCGATCGGCTCCGCGCCGAGCGCCGCGAACTTCGCCCGGATGTGGCGTACATGGCTGTCGAGGGTGCGGTCGCTGACCACGCGCCGGTCCGGATAGGCGATGTCCATCAGCGCGTCGCGGGTGAAGACCTGCCCCGGACGCGCCGCCATGGCGCGCAGGATGGCGAATTCCGTGACCGTCAGCGCCACAGCCGCGCCGTTCCAGCGCGCCTCGAAGCGGGCGGCATCGATGCTGAGGGCGCCGCGGTGCAGCACAGGGTCCTTAGCAGCCGGCGCCGGGGCGTGGCGGCGCAGCACCGCGCGCACCCGCGCCACAACCTCGCGCGGGGAGAAGGGCTTGGTGACGTAGTCGTCGCCGCCGAGTTCGAGGCCGAGGATGCGGTCCACCTCCTCGTCGCGGGAAGAAAGGAAGATCACCGGCACCGCGTTCCCCGCCGCGCGCAGGCGCCGGCAGACCTCCGTCCCGTCGCACTCCGGCATCATCACGTCGAGCAGCAGGAGGTACGGCGTCTCCCGCGTCACGGCCGCCAGCGCGGCGGCGCCGTCCGCCGCCTCCACCACCGTGAAGCCGTCGCGCCCGAGGGCGAAGCTGAGGACGCTGCGGATATGCGCGTCGTCGTCGACGACGAGGACCTTGGGCATGCACGAAATCTGCACCAGAAATCCGCCGCGCCTGCAAGCGGCCTCCGTCAGGGCTGCACGCCGCCGCGCGAGTCTCCCCGGGTCCCGAAGCCCGAGGAGGTCCCGCCCATGGCCGAGAACCAGCCCCCGACCGATGATCCCACCCCACCGGCCGTGGAGCCCGGGGGCGGCTGGGCCCCACCGCCCGAACCACCCCCGGCGGCACCGGCCGCGCGCCGCCCGCGCACGCCCGCGCGGCGTCTCCTCGTGATCGGCGGGATGTTCCTGGCGATGCTCGCCCCGCAATTCCTGATCGACCAGGTCGTCGAGGAGCGCGCCGACCGCCAGCGCCAGGTGCAGGCCGAGATCGGGCAAAGCTGGGGCCGGCCGCAGGCGCTGCTCGGCCCGGTGCTGGTCCTGCCCTACCGCGTGCCCCTGCCGCCGCAGGAGGGGGTGGAGCCGCGCTGGCGCCGCGGCAGCCTCGCCGTGCTGCCGAACCGACTAGACGCCGCGCTGACCCTGGTGCCCGAGACGCGCCACCGCGGCATCTTCGAGGCCGTGGTCACCACCGCCCGCGCCCGGTTCGAGGGCCAGTTCGACCTGCCGGCGGGCCTCGCCGTCCCGGACCAGCCCCAGGCGGAGATCCTTTGGCGCGAGGCGCATCTGCTGGCCGGCAGCAACGACCTGCGCCTGACCGATTCCGCGCCGGCGCTGCGCTGGGACGGGCGCGCGGTGGAAGCGGCCGAGGTCGCGGCCGAACCGATGCTCTGCGCGCCGGCGGATGCGCTGCGCTGGCCGCTCGGGCTGACGGCGGCGCCGGAGGCACGGGGGGTGAAGGTCTCGCTCGACCTCAACCTGCGGGCGACGCAGCGGGTGATGCTGCTGCCGCTGGCCGGTCGCGCCACGGTGCGGATGGAAGGGCCCTGGCCGACGCCGAGCTTCACCGGCGCCGACCTGCCCACGCACTCCGAGGTCGGGGAGCACGGCTTCGAGGCGGAATGGACCACCACCATGCGGCAGAGCCTGCTGCGCAAGTCGCTCGGTGCCTGCCCGCAGCAGGTCGCGCAGACCGAGGCCGAGCGCGGCGTCGGTGTAGAGTTGCTGGAAGCCGTGCCGACCTACCGCATGGTCACCCGCGCGGCGAAATACGCGGCCTTCTTCCTGGCCCTCGCCTTCGTCACCTATGCGCTGTTCGAACTGGTGGCGCGCATCCCGATCCACCTGGTGCAGTACGGGCTGCTGGGCTGCTCGATCGTGCTCTTCCCGCTGCTGCTGCTCTCGCTCGGGGAAGTCACCGGCTTCGCCATCGCCTTCGCCGCGGCGGCCGCGGCGGTGACCCTGCAGGCCAGCCTCTACACCTGGTCCGTCACGCAGCGCGCTGGCCTCTCCGCGGTCTTTGCCGGCGTGATGGGGATGCTGTTCGGCTTCCTCTACACGGTGCTGAGCCTGGAGGCCTTCTCGCTGCTGGTGGGGACGGTGGTGCTGTTCCTGGTGCTCTCGGCGGTGATGCTGGCGACGCGGCGCGTCGCCTGGGGCGGGGGGTGACAGGCACAGCGGGAAAAGCCACCCCCTCCCCCGCCACCGGGGGAGGGCTTGCCTGTTTCGCCTACCGCCAGGGTTCGATCAGGACCTTGGCATGCTTCTCCGGGCTGGCGAGGTCGCGGAAGGCATCCGCCACCCCCTCCAGACCGACCCGCCCGGTGATCAGCGGGGCCACGTTCATGCGCCCCGCCGCGATATGGTCCAGCGTCTCCGCGAACTCCGCCGCGGTGTAGGCGAGGACGAATTGCAGGCTGGTATGCTTCAGGATGCCGAAGAAGGGCTCGAAGCTGTCGGTCTGCATGGAGACGCCGACCACGACGATGCGCGCCCCGGCCGGCGCGCCCTCCATCATCTGCTGGATCACGCCGGGCACGCCCACGCATTCGAACAATACGGACGGCCGGCGCTGCGGCCCGATGCCGAAGAGCGCGGCGTAGCGGCTGCCATCATGCCCGTCCGGCGTGATCGCCTGCTCCAGCGCCGCATAGGGCGAGGCCTGGGCCGGATCGACCACGATGTCGGCGCCCATCGCCTTCGCCAACGCCCGCCGCGCCGGCGAGTAGTCCGAGGCGATGATCGGCCCCACCCCGCGCAGCTTCAGCGCCGCGATGACCGCGAGCCCGATCGGCCCGCATCCCACCACCAGCGGCACATCCTCCGGCAGCAGGCGGGCATAGTTCACGGCGTGCAGCCCGACCGCCATCGGCTCGACCAGCGCAGCATGTTCGGGGTCCATCCCCGCGGGCACCGGCAGCAGCATCCGCTCGGCGAGCGGCATGTATTCGCCATAGGCGCCGGGGATGTCCGGGTTGTAGCCGAGACCCATCACGGTGGTGCCGGTCATGGTCAGCGGCATCGAGGTGACAAGCTGGCCCGGCTTGAACCGCCCCTCTGTCCCCGGGCCGTTCGCCACCACTTCCGCCACGTATTCATGGCCGAAGACGACGTCGCGGCTGGGGTCGAAATTCCAGCGCCCGCCGGTGCGGCGCGCGAGTTCGGTGAACTCGGCGGGATAGCGCGCGGCGTGCAGGTCGGTGCCGCAGATGCCGCAGGAGCGGGTCTTCACCAGCACCTGGCCCTCGGCCAGTACCGGGTCGCGGACGCTGTCGACGACAAGCTCCCCCTGGCGGAACACGGCGGCGCGCATGGCTTTCCCTCCCTCGATGGTTGCGGGGAGCTTAGGCCGGGATGGCGAGGCGCGGAACCTCGGGCAGCACGGGGCGAAGGGCCGCGTCCGGCAGAGCCTCGGCATAGCCGCCAAGCCGCTGGCGGAGATGCGCGCGGTAGAGCGGCGGCAGGTCGCCGCTGCCTCCGGCATGGAAGGCGCGCAGCGCCGGGTCCGTCCGCAGCGCGTCGCGGATCAGCCGCATCTCCGCGATGTCGCGCCGCACCGCCAGCGTCTGGGCCAGGCGCGAGAGCTTGATCGGCAGCCGGTCCCGCAGCAGCGCCCGCCGCCAGGACAGCCGCGCCGTGACCGAAGCCTCCAGCAGCGCCACGAAGCGCTCGTAGAATTCGAGCGCCGTGTAGTGACGCGGCACGAAGGCCAGATACGGCGAGCACAGCAGCGCCAGCGGCATGGCCCGCAGCAGCCGCCCTTCCGCCACCAGCCGCGCCTGGATCGGCGTGCCGCCATAGGGGGTGAGGATGTTGATGTTCGGCCAGGTGCCGGGCGTGCGTTCCAGGAAGGCACGGGTCAGGGCGAAGGGCTCCTCGCCC
>JAIYAI010000244.1 GCA_027489135.1 Acetobacteraceae bacterium | reverse complement strand
TGGTTCCGGAAGGGCCGCTGGAGATGTGGACCCACCCGCCCTACGCGGCGGTGATCAAGGACGGCTGGATGTACGGCCGCGGCGCGCACGACATGAAGTCCGGCGTCGCGGCGATGATTTGGGCAATGGACGCGATCCGCGCGGCGGGGCTGGAGCCCGCGGCCGACGTGCATATCCAGACCGTCACCGAGGAGGAGAGCACCGGCAACGGCGCGCTCTCGACCCTGCTGCGCGGCTACCGTGCCGACGCCGCGCTGATCCCGGAGCCGACGGGCGGCACCATCACCCGCGCGCATACGGGCACGCTGTGGTTCCGCATCAAGGTGCGCGGCATTCCCGTGCATGTCGCCGTGGCGCAGTCCGGCAGCAACGCCATCATGTCGGCCTATCACCTGATCCAGGCGCTGCAGGACCATACGAAGACGATCAACGAGGCCGCGAAGTCCGATCCCTGGTACAAGGACATCGAGAGCCCGCTGAAGTTCAACCCCGGCATCATCCGCGGCGGCGACTGGGCGAGCAGCACGCCGGCCTGGTGCGAGGTGGATTGCCGCATTGGCCTGCTGCCCGGCACGGATGTCGCGGCGGCGAAGCGCGGCGTCGAGAAGGCGGTAGCCGCGGCGGCGCGCACCGACAACTTCCTCGCCAACAACCCGCCCGAGGTCGAGTGGCACGGCTTCCTCGCCGACGGCTATGTGCTGGAACCGGGGACGGAAGCGGAGGCCGTGCTGGCGCGGGTGCACAACCAGGTCTTCGGGGAGGAGATGCCGGCGCGCATCACCACGGCGGTGAACGACACGCGCTTCTACGGCCTCTACTTCGGCATCCCCGGCCTCTGCTACGGGCCGAAGGGGGAGGGGGCGCATGCCTTCGACGAGCGCACCAACCTCGAGCACCTGAAGAAGACGACGCTGTCGATCGCCGCCTTCGTCGCCGACTGGTGCGGCGTCCGGGAGCGCGGATGACGGGACGCCGGGCAGCCATCGCGGGGCTTTGCCTCGGCCTGACAGCCGCGCAGGCGCTTGCGCAGGCGCCAGGACAAACCCCGGCGCAGGCCGGGCCGGTGCCGCCCGGGACCTCCACGCCGGCGCCGGTGCCCTATCGCGGCGGCGTGCTGCCGCCGCCGCGCAGCGCGGTGCCGGAGCATGCCTTCGCACCGCTTCGCCCCGAACCGGGCGACATCTGGTCCGAGGTGCGGGGCTGGTCCACGCCCGAGGCGCGCCGCAACGCGACCGCAGCCCCGGCCGGACCGGCCCGGCAGGCGGCGGGAACCGCGCAGTCGGCGGATGGCGCGCGGCCCGAGGCAGCGCCAGGGTCTGAGACTCAGAACGCGGGGCGCCGGCGCGGGCGGGCCACCGCCCCAGGCCCGGAAGCATCCGTCGCGGCGGCACCGCCGCGCCCCCCGGCGCCCGAGAGCGCGGCGCGGGCCCGGCCCCCGCTGCCGGACAGCACCGGGGCGGAACGGCCCGCCGCGGCGGGCAGGGCCGCAGGTCGCGCGGGCGGGCGCGCACAGGATCAGGGGAACGCCGCCCCCGCAGGCCCCGTCCCCCGTGACACGGCCGCCGCTCCTGCCGAGGTGCCGCGCGAGGCAGGTGGGGGCAGCGCGCCTGCGTCCCGGGCCCCCGGGGCCTCGGCCGCCGCTGCGCCCCGGGCATCGACCGGCGCCGAGGCGGCGCCGGGGCCGGCGGAGAAGCCGCAGCCCGGAAAGGTCAGGACGGAGAAGCCGCAGGTCGGGCCCGGCGCGCGCTGAGGGACCCGGCCGGGTGCCCCTCGATGCCTGGCGCAGTGCGCAAGCCAGGACGGATCACGGGCCGGCCCTCGTCAGCCTGATCGACGCATCGCCGCGACGGGTCTGCCGCGGTGTCGCAGGCCGTAGGGAAACATCTGGAGCAGTTCCTCTCCGCTCTGCTGGATCATGGCGTGATCGATCAGAGCGGAGGCTGCTCCAGTGCCCCGATTACGAAGTCCGGCGGACGTCGTCCTCGGGCCACTCGCCCATCGTTTCAGTGGCCTGCTGATCCGCTCCGGTCGCGGCCAGGACACTAACGCTCCGGCGAGTCCGGGTGGCGCAGGTGCCAGAGGCGCTCATGCGCCGCGACCAGGCTTTCCATGTTGCGCCGGCGGTTCGTGTCCGGAGAAACGGGGCGTCGTGTCAGCATCATCTCGAGGATGCGCAGCAACTGTTCCGCCACCTCGTAGTCGGACTGGTCGCAGGCGTGGTGGAATGCGATCAGGATCTTGTCGGATAGCCGCCGGCTGTGCCGGGGCTGCGGCGATGATGCCCCGCGGCCGCCATCGCCGACGGCATCGTTCTCGTTGTCCTCGTCCACCATCAGGCTCCTCTGGCGACCACCCAGCGACTGGGGCGGGCGGTCCCGATTCCAAGGCATGGTAACAACTCTCCGCTGCGGGCGATATGGCGGCCCCGGCGGAATCTTGCGACTTATCCCAAAAACTTTTCCAGCCTGGGATCCGGTTGCGTCATGGTCATGCGATGGCCTTTCGGAGGCG
>JAIYAI010000394.1 GCA_027489135.1 Acetobacteraceae bacterium | reverse complement strand
TACGGCTTCAACCGGCCCGACGCGAAGGTCCTTCCAGCGGTGATCGAGAACTGGTGGCGCCAGGGCATGATGGGCAGCGCCAAGGCCCATTACGACGGCATCAAGGCCTTCTCCGAGACCGACCAGACCGTGGACCTCAAGGCCATCTCCGTGCCGACGCTGGTGCTGCACGGGGAAGACGACCAGGTCGTGCCGATCGACAACGCCGCCCGCCTCTCGGCGCCCCTGCTGAAGAACGGCACGCTCAAGACCTATCCCGGCTTCTCGCACGGCATGCTGACCGTGAACGCGGCGGTGCTGAACGGCGACCTCCTCGCCTTCGTGCGGGGATAGTGTCCTGCCCGCGACGTTCGTGGATTCACCCGCGAACGGAGCGGATCAGCAGGCCACTGAAAACCTGGGCGAGTGGCCCGAGGACGAACTCCGCAGGACTTCGGGATCGGGTCACGAGGCGCCATTGCCGCGGCCGACCTGATCCTGAGCAACGCGCGCGTCACCACGCTCGACCCCGCCGTGCCGGAGCCGCGGGCAGTCGCGGTGAAGGATGGCTGCATCCAGCTGGTCGCCGTGCCGCAGCGCTGCAGGCCCTTGTAGGGGCACTCGAACACCGCCCCATCCATCATCGTCAGGTTGTCCGGTTGGATGGCCTGCTGCATCGCCGCCTCCGGTCCAGCGGCCTGCCGCGGTGGGACGGCCATCTGCTCTCTCCCGGGACGGAGCCCGACGGAATGGTCCCCGACGACCAGGTCGAGGTCGGCGTCTCGATCCAGGTCAACGAAGGCGGACGCGGAGTGACTCTCGACCTTGATGCCGGCAAAGGGGTTCGCCGCACCGGCAGGCTCGGAGATGCCGGCCGGTGTTCGCTCCCACCCGTCTGGTGCCTGCCCCAGCTGGGCGTTGGCATGCCGACGATGGCGGAGGAACGATGCCGCGGCCGGAGGCGTCGCATCAATGCAGCGACACATAAGGACCCGCTCTATCGCAGCATTTATCGAAAGAAATGCATTGGTTTCCGCGGACTCATTCGGCCCGCCCCAGACGTTCAACCGGGTACCCGATTGTCACCGTACCGCAATCCGTCTACCGCAGGGGTCCGCTCTCCTTCGCCGAGACCCCGATTCAGGCCCTCACCCCCATCTCCCTGCCCGAGCTCGCGGCCAGCACCTCATCGTCCTGCGCGACGGCGGCGCCGCCGTCGCCTATGCCGGCTGGGCGGCCTGCGAGGCCGCGGACGGGCAGCGCTTCCTCGGCGAACAACGCATCGCCGCACTCGACTTCGGCCGGCGCGAGGGCGAGGCAATCGCCTTCCTCAGCTGGACCGCCGCCGATGCCGCGGCGATGACCGCGCTCGAGACCGCGATGCGCGCGCTGCACCCGGGCACCCGCTACTTCGCCCGCCGCAGCCACGCCGCCGCGGAGGGCGCCGCGCCCCGTCGCGTCCTGCCGCGCGGCGGCGTCATCACCGCCCTCGCCGCCCGGAGTATCGCCGCATGAGCGCCACGGCCCCCACCGCCTCGCCTGGCCCCATCCTCACGGCCTCTCCCGGCTTCATCGCCTGGCTCGCGGCGCAGCGCGTGTCCTTCGTGCTGTCCACCTATCAGCGCGCGCGGCTGATCTTCATCGGCCGGCGCCCCGATGGCAGCCTGCGCGGACACGAACGCCTGCTCGAGCACTGCCAGGGCCTCTGGACCGATGGCGAGACGCTCTGGGCCAGCGGCAAGACCATGCTATGGCGCTTCCGAAACATCGTGCCGCCGGGCATGGCGAACGAGCGCGGCGCCGACCGCATCTTCGCCCCGCGCGAGGCGCGCGTGACCGGCCTGCTCGACGTGCACGACATCGCGCTCGGCCACATGCCGGGCATGGACGCGCCGGGGCCGATCTTCGTCGCCACCGCCTGGAACTGCCTCGCCACGCTGAGCGAGACCGCGACCTTCCGCCCGCTCTGGCGGCCGCGCTTCGTCCCGACGCTGGTCGCCGAGGATCGCTGCCACCTGAACGGGATGGCGATGCGCGACGGCGCGCCGGCCTATGTGACCGCGGTCGCGCCCTCCAATGTCCTGGATGGCTGGCGCGAGCGCCGATCCGATGGCGGCGTGCTGGTCGATGTCGAAAGCGGGGAGACGGTCGCGGCCGGCCTGTCCATGCCGCACTCACCACGCATCGGGCCGGACGGGCGGGTGTGGCTGCTGAACTCCGGCACCGGGGAGCTGGGCTGGGTGGATCCGCAGGCGGGGCGCTTCACGGCTACGGCCTTCCTGCCGGGCTTCGCGCGCGGGCTGGCGCTGGTCGGCGGCTACGCCGTTGTGGGGCTGTCGCGGCCGCGGGAGAACCTGACCTTCGAAGGCCTGCCGCTGGCGGAGGCGCTGGCGCGCAACGGCGCGGTGCCGCGCTGCGGCCTGGTGGTGGTGGAGCTGGCGACGGGGCGGACCGTGGAGTGGCTGCGCTTCGAGCACACCATCGAGGAACTCTACGACGTCGCCGCCATGCACGGCGTGGCACAGCCGGAGGCGACAGGGCTGAAGCCGGAGGATCTCGAACGGGCCGCAATGGCGGAGACGGGAGGCGGTTAGCAACAACGGCGCGCCGAGAATGCGATTCCCAGTCCCCGCCGTTGCAGCGGTGGGAGCCGGGGGCTGAAATCCTGCGGAACAATCCTTCGCGGATCGCCTGGAAGAATCGTCTCCCGCTGCCTCGCCAGATCATTCCTGCACCAAGCACTTGGCGCGGAACGGCGCTCGCTGCGAAGCGAGCAGTCAGCGACTCCCCGCACCGATATCCTCGACCGCGGTCGACCAGGCGAGCACGGCGCGGTGGACGAGATCGGAATCGTGGTGTGCTCCTTGCCCCGATCGAGGTCCGACAGCCACCGGGTGACGGGCAACTCGCCCTCGCGCGCCTGCGCGATGCGCTGCTCGACCGCGAGATCCTCCAGTCGTTGGCCGAGGCGCGCGTGCTGATCGAGCGCAGGTGGCGGCATAGACCGTTTGGCCAGTTCGCCCGCACTTTTCGGCAAGCCCTCAGGCGCGTGCCTCGGCCGGCCGCATCTCGCCTTCGATCCGGCCGTCGCGCAGGCTGACGAGCCGGTCGAAGCGGCTGAAGATCTTGTCGTCGTGCGTGACCACCAGCACCGCGGCGGCCTGCTCCCGGGCGACGCGGCGGAGCAGATCCATGGCGATCTGCGCACGCTCGGAATCCAGCGCGGCGGTGGGCTCGTCGGCCAGGATGATGCGGGGATGGTTGGCCAGGGCACGGGCGATCGCCACGCGCTGCGCCTCGCCGCCCGAGAGCTTGGACGGCATCGCCACGGCACGCCGCCCGACCTGCAGATAGTCGAGAAGCTCCCGTGCCCGCCGCCGCGCCTCGCCCAGCCCGACGCCATTCAGCGTGAGCGCCAGCGCCACGTTGTCGGTCGCATCCAGGAAGGGCAACAGGTTGTGGAACTGGAAGATGAAGCCGATATGGGTGCGACGGAAGGCGCGCAGGTCACGCCGGCGCCAGCCGCCCTGCCACACGGTCTCCCCGGCCAGGCGCAGCACCCCCGCATCCGGCTCCAGGATGCAGGCGACGAGGTTCAGCAGCGTCGACTTGCCGCTGCCGGAGGGGCCGCGCAGCCCGACCACCTCGCCGGCCGCGACCGAGAGCGTGATGTCGGCCAGCGCCTGCACCCGGGCCTCGCCCGTGCCGAAGCCCTTGGCGATGCCCGCAAGCTCGACCAGCGCGTCGCTCATCCGCCGAGCGCCTGGGCGGGCTCGATCCGCAGCGCATAGCGCACGCCGAGAAGGCTGGCGGCGAGGCAGATGACGAAGACCACGAGGCCGAAGCCGGCGATCTCCTCCGGGCCCAGCAGCACGCGGCGGGGGAAGTAGTCCTTCACCAGCAGCAGCAGCGCGGTCCCGCCGGCGAAGCCGGCGGCGCCGAGCAGCAGCGCCTGCTGCATCACCAGCGCCACGATGCTGCGGTCCGGCGCACCGATCAGCTTCAGCGTCGCGATCTCCCGCACCTTGTCCATGGTCAGGGTGTAGATGATCAGCGCGACGATGACGGCCGAGACCAGCAGCAGGATGCCGGTGAACATGCCGAGCTGCCGCCGCGCCCGTTCCACCACGCTGCGCGTCAGCACCGCCTCCTGCTCGGCCGCCGTCAGCACGGCGAAATGCTTCCACTGGCGGATACGGCCGGCGATCTCGTCCGGCCGGGCATGCGGGGAGAGACGCGCGACCACCGCATTGACCGTGTCCTGCGGCATCCCGCCACCGCCGCCCTGCAGGGCGCGACGCGCCGCCGGCGGGGTAAGGCGGAACTGCAACTCCTGCGCGTCACGCAGCGTGATCCAGGCCAGCGGATCCCCGCCCGTCGAGACGGTGCGCTGCGTCAGCCCGACCACGCGGTAGCGGACATTCGCCATCTCCACCATCGCGCCGGGCGGGATGCCGGCGCTGCGGTCCACGACCATCTCCAGCCGTCCGCGCCCGATGCCGCGCCCGGCGACGATCTCCGGCGGCCCGCCGGGCCGGTCAGGCTCCCAGCCCACCACCTGCAGCCGCAGCACGGCGCCGATGCGCTGGCGCCCGGCCTCGCCGGCGCGTTCGCGCAGGCGCTCCGCGTCCCAGGCCTCGTCGCCGCCCGGGCCGCCGGCGTGGCGCGCCTCCACGATCTGGAAGGTGACGCTGCCGGCCGCCACCACGCCGGCGACGCGGGCCACCGCCTCGCGCACGTCGCCGGCGATGCGGCTCGCCTCGGCGAAGGGGCCGCGGGTATTCGCCTCCACCACCCAGATGTCGGCGCGCAGCGCGCGGGCCAGCGACAGCGCCTCCTCGACCACGCCGCGATAGATGCCGATCATCGCCAGGGCCACCCCGAGCAGCAGCCCCAGCCCGAAGCAGGTGAGCAGGAAGCGGCCGAGGTTGTGGCGTATGTCGCGCAGCGCGAGGTTCATGGCCGCGCGCTCGCCGCCCGTCCGTCGCGGAAGCCGGGCAGCACGCGGGTTGCGACCAGGACTCCGGCCGGCAGGTCGGGATCGACGGCAAGCCGGGCGTCCAGCGTCCGGGCCGTGAAGCGCAGGGCGCGCTGGCGCAGCACCCCGTCCTCGATGACCCAGGCGCGGCCGGTCGCGCCGTCGAAGCCCTCCACCGCCGCCTCCGGCACCAGCCGGGCCGCGGGCAGACGGCCGGTCTCGACTTCCACCTGCACCTGCTCGCCGAGGATGGGCTGCGTCGGGCAGCGCAGGCAGCGGACGTAGATGCGCCGCTCCTCCGTCACCCGGTCGCTCTCCAGCCCGATGCGCACGACGCGGCCCTGGAAGACCTCGCCGGGCAGGGAGCGCAGCCGCACCTCGGCCGGCTGGCCCTCGCGGATGCCGCCCGCCCGCGCCTCGTCGACATGCGCAAGCGCCCAGAGCGTGCGAGGATCGACCAGGCTGAACACCGCCTCGCCGGGCACCAGCGCCGCGCCTGGCTCGCGCAGCCGCGCGATGACCAGCGCGTCGTAGGGCGCGACCAGGCTGTGCTTCGCCAGCGCGGTGCGCTCCGCCTGCAGCGTGGCGCGCGCATCCGCCAGCGCGGCGCGCGCCACGTCGAGGTCGGCGCGGGCGACGGCCAGGTCGGCGGCCGAGGTCACGACCTCGGTCTCCGCGATCTCCGCCGCTTCCAGCGAGGTCGTGCCGCGGCCGGCAAGCTCGCGCCGCCGCAGGGCGATGGCGCGCTTCTGCTGGGCCTGCGCCTGGGCGCGATCGAAGGCGGCCGCGACGCGCCCCTGCTGCGCCTCGGCGTTCTGCAGCCCCGCTTCCGCCTTGGCCACCCGTGCCTCCTGCGCCGCGGGGGCGAGGCGTGCGATGACGCTGCCGGCGGAGACGCGGTCGCCATGATCGACCAGCACCCCGGCGAGGGTACCCGCCACCTCGAAGCCGATGCGCGAGGCCACCTGCGCCTCGATGGTGCCGAGGCCGAAGACGCGAATGGGGACGTCCCGCTCCTCGCGCGCCACCGGCACCTCGAGCGGCCGGTTGCGCAGGAACCAGGCCGCGCCGCCGATCCCGGCGACGAGGGCGCCCGCGACGAGAAGGGAGAGTAGGCGCCTCAAGGCCGCAATCCAGCGATGCATGCCGATGTCACGCGCGCTCTCCTTCCGTTCCGGTTGCTCGCCGCGACGCGACAGCGCCCCGATCCGCGTCAACCGGATCCCAGGGCGTCCGCCAGCGCCGGCAGGAGGATGGCGGCATCGCCCTCCAGCGCGTAGTCGCAGGCTGCAAGGATCGGTGCCTCGGGATCGAGGTTGATGGCCACCACCACCTTGGCGCCCTGCATGCCGGCGAGGTGCTGCACCGCGCCCGAGATGCCTGCGGCGATGTAGAGCTCGGGCGCGATGGTGCGTCCGCTCTGCCCGACCTGGAGCTCGGGCGGGAACAGGCCGGCATCCACCGCGGCCAGGCTGGCGCCCACGGCCGCGCCGAGCCGGTCCGCCACTGCTTCCAGTGCCGCGACCGTCTCTGGCCCGGGAAGGCCACGTCCGCCGGAGACGACGATCCGCGCCGTGCCGAGATCGGGCCGGGCCGACACGTGCGCGGCGAAGCCGAGGCGCTCCGAACCGAAGGAGCACGCCGGCGCCGCGACCGCGATGACCTCCGCCGTGCCACCGGTTGCCGGCACGGGCTCGGTCGCCAGGATGTCGATGGTGAGCACCTGCCGGGGCTGGTCGCTGCGCACGGTGGCCAGGGCGTTGCCGGCATAGGTCGGGCGCAGGAAGGTCACGGCGTCGATCACGCGCAGGACCCGCGGCACGATCTGCACGTCGAGCAGCGCGGCGAGGCGCGGCATGACGTTGCTGCCCTGCGCCGATGCCGGCGCGACGACATGGTCATAGCCAGCCGACCCCGGTGCGACGACATGGTCGTAGCCATCCGCCAGCGTGGCGAGCAACGCGGCGAGCGGCTCGGCAAGGCCGGCCGCACAGGCGGGATCGGCGCAGTGCAGCACGCGCGAAACGCCGGCGATCCGTGCAGCCCGTGCCGCCGCATCGCTGGCGCCGCAGACCAGCAGATGCAGGGGCCCCAGCCCCTGCATCGCGGCAACGGCCGCGCGGGTCGCGCTGCCGGTCACGGCCTCGCCGGCTTCGGCGAGGATGAGAGCAGCCATGTCAGCACGCCCTGCGGCGCATCACACCGGCTGCCTCACCCCTGGTGCGGCGTCAGCGGGCAGGTGTTGAAGCCCAGGATGCCGTAGAGCGGGCAGTTGCCGACAAGCCCGGTCACCAGCGGCACGAGACCGATCGCGCCCCACCAGCCCAGCGGCCCGAACAGACCCAGCGCCAGCAGCAGCACGCCCGCACCGATCCGCAGTCCCTTGTCGAGGCCGCCCACATTCCTGGTCATGACGAAATCTCGTGTCCTTGCTGGTTGGAGCTGGCTAGCGGCCCATGACGCTTGCCGCCGCGACGCCAGGCCCTTCGAAGCGCTGAACGATCAGCATCCCGCCGATCATGGCGAGAACGAAGGCGACGGCATTGATCTCGAACAAGCCGAGCATCGCCAGGGCCGGGCCGGGGCAGATGCCGGCGAGGCCCCAGCCCAGGCCGAAGAGCACCGCGCCCGTAATCAACCGGGCGTCGATCAGGCTGCGGGCCGGCGGCGAGAACGCCGCCGCGCAGACCGGCCTGGTGCGGCGTGCGCCGAGGCGGAAGCCGAGCGCCGCGACCGGGATCGCGCCGCCCATGACGAAGGCGAGGCTCGGGTCCCAGTCGCCGGCGATGTCGAGGAAGCCCAGCACCTTCGCCGGGTTCACCATGCCCGAGACGACGAGGCCGAGGCCGAAGAGCGCGCCGGCGGCGAGCGCGGCAAGAAGACGCGGCATGGCTACCCCCCGATCACGTGGCGCGTGACGAAGACTGTCGCCGCCGCGGTCGCCATGAAGACGCCGGTCGCGGCGAGGGACCGTGGCGAGAGACGCGCGATCCCGCAGACGCCGTGCCCGCTGGTGCAGCCTGAACCCAGCCGCGTGCCGATGCCCACCAGAAGCCCCGCCAGGACGAGCAGCGCGGGCCCGGCGGCCATCGTGATCGCCGGACGTCCGACGGTCGCCGCATAGGCCATGGGCGCGCCGACGAGCCCCGCCAGGAAGGCGAGGCGCCAGCCGCGATCCGCCGGCGGTGCCTGGGCGACGCCGCCGAGGATGCCGCTGATGCCGGCGATCCGACCCAGCATCAGCCAGAGCAGCGCCGCCGCGCCACCGATCATGGCGCCGCCGAGCAGCGCGGAAGCGGGGGTGAAGCTGCTCATCGATCCGGCCTTTGCCGCTCAGAAGACATCGAGCGGCACCTTGAGGAAGCGCTTGCCGTCCGGCCCCGGGGGCGGGAGCCGGCCGGCATGCATGTTCACCTGGATGGAGGGGATGATCAGCCGCGGCATGCCGAGCGTCGCGTCGCGCGCCGTGCGCATGGTCACGAACGCCTCCTCCGTCATGCCGTCGCGGACATGGATGTTGGCGGCGCGCTCCTCCGCCACCGTGGTCTCCCAGCGGATCTCGCGGCCGTTCGGCCCGTAGTCGTGACACATGAAGAGCCGCATCTCCCCGGGCAGGGAAAGGACGCGCCGGGTGGAGCGGTACAGCACGCGGGCGTCGCCGCCGGGGAAGTCGGCGCGGGCGGTGCCGCCATCCGGCATGAACAGCGTGTCGCCGACGAAGGCGGCATCGCCGATCACATGCGTCATGCAGGCCGGGGTATGGCCCGGCGTGTGCAGCGCGACAGCGGTCATGCCGCCGATGCGGTAGGTCTCGCCTTCCTTGAAGAGGCGGTCGAACTCGCTGCCGTCGCGGCGCCATTCGGTGCCCTCGTTGAACACCTTGCCGAAGGTGTCCTGCACCACGGTGATGTGGTCGCCGATGCCGATCCGGCCGCCGAGCTGCGCCTGGATGTAGGGCGCGGCAGAAAGGTGATCGGCATGCACATGCGTCTCGATCAGCCATTCCAGCGCCAGGCCGTGGTCGCGGATATGCCTGATGATCGCGTCGGCCGAGGTGGTCGCGGTGCGGCCGGCCGCGTAGTCGAGATCGAGCACGCTGTCGACCACCGCACAGGCGGTGCTGCCCGGGTCCTTCACGACGTAGCTGATGGTGTTGGTCGCGGGGTCGAAGAAGGGGGTGACCTCGGGCTTCACGGTCAGGTCGAGCCCTGCGGGGACGTCGGACACGGATGTTCCTCCTGGCATGACGGTCAGGCGCCGAGCGTGTTGCGCCAGATGATCCAGACGGCGACGGTGAGGACGAGGCCGGCGAAGATGCGGTTCAGCGTCGCGCGGTCCCGGCCGAGATGCAGCGCCGCCCGCATCCCGAGGGCGCCCCCGGCGACGCCGCCGGCGATGAACTCGGCGGCGACGATCCAGTCCACGAGGCCGGAGGCGGCGTAGCTGAGCGCGGTGGCAAGGCCGAAGGCACCGACCGCCAGCAGCGAGGTGCCGACGGCGTTCAGCATGGTCATGCCGGTCGCCAGCATCAGGCCCGGGACGATCAGGAAGCCGCCGCCGAGCCGAAGAAGCCGGACTGCAGGCCGACGCCGAGGCCGATGCCCGCCACGCGCAGCGCCATGGCGGCGTCGAGCACGACCGGCGCCGTCGCGCCGCTGCCACGGCGCGGCCACAGCATGGCGAGGCCGATCACGATCATCATCAGCGCGAAGAGCAGGATGAGCTGCCTGCCGTCGACCGCCTTGCCGAGCGCCGAACCGCCGAGCGCGCCGAGCACGCCCATCACGGAGAAGATCGCCGCGACGTCCCAGCGGACATTGCCGGCCCGGGCATGGCCCGCGAAGCTCACGAAGGCATTGGCCGAGACCGCCAGCGCGCCGGTGCCGAGCGCGACATGCGGCGAGAGCCCCACCGCGTAGAGCAGCAGCGGCGTCGCCACGATGGAACCGCCGCCGCCGATCAGCCCCAGCACGAAGCCGACCAGGCCGCCGGAGCCGAGGGAGAGGAGGACCTGGATCATGCGCCCCTCCCGCGTGCAGGCGGCAGGTCCCAGCCAGCCATGGCGAAGACCCCGGCCTCGCCGGAGGGGCGGGGTGCGGAGGGGCGGGATGCGGCGGGGGCAGGCGGCGGGCTTGCCGGTGCCGCCGCAGGCAGTGTCGAACGCGGCGCAGAGGTGGCGCCGCCCATGGCCTCGCGCAGCGCCAGCAGCACATGCTCCACGCGCGCATCGGCCAGGCGGTAGATGATCGACTTCGACTCGCGCCGCGTGCCCACCAGCCCGGCATCGCGCAGCGCGGCAAGCTGCTGCGACAGGTTCGGCTGTCGCAGCCCGAGCTCGCTCTCGAACCCGGCGACGGCGCATTCGCCGTCCAGCAGGCGGCAGAGGATGCGCAGCCGCATCGGGTGCGCCAGCGCGCGAAGGAACTCTGCGGCGACCTCCGGGTCGCAGCCCAGGGCGGGATCGGCGCTCATGGCCCGCTGCCCTTCGGCCGCCTGCCGGCAGGCTTCGTCGCCTGCGGCTGGTAGTACCAGGCGGGCGCGCCGGCGGTCTTGCGGGCCTCGGCGTCCTGCTGCGTCAGCGGCGGCGGCAGCACGCCCTCCTCGCCGGGGCGCCATTCGGCAGGTGTGGAGAGACCCGAGGCGTCGCTCTCCTGCAGCGCGGCCAGGGTGCGCAGCAGCTCCTCGACGCTGCGGCCGGTGGTCATCGGGTAGTAGGCCAGCATCCGCACGATGCCGGCGGGGTCGATCAGGAAGCTGCCGCGCACCGTCGCCGTGCTGGCGTCGCCGGGATGGATCATGCCGTAGGCGCGGGCCATCGCCATCGAGATGTCCTCGACGATCGGGAAGGGGATGGCGACGCCGAACTCCGCCTCGATCGAGCGCACCCAGGCGAGGTGGGCGAAGAGGCTGTCGACCGAGAGGCCGAGCAGGTCGCAGCCCAGCGCCTGGAAGCGCGGATGGGCACGGGCGAAGGCAATGAACTCGCTGGTGCAGACCGGGGTGAAGTCGGCGGGGTGGGAGAACAGCAGCAGCCAGCGGCCGCGATAGTCGGCGAGGGAGCGCTCGCCTCGGGTGGTGCGGACGCGGAAGGGGATGGCGGGCTCGCCAAGGCGCGGGCCGCGGGATGCGAGCTCGGCGGCGGCCGGGGCGGCATCCGGGAGAAGGCTGCGGGGAGGGCTGGCTGGGTCCGGGGTCATCGGGGGCTCCGATCGCTTGGTGATTTATAGATTATGAATATGAATAATATCAACCACTCTTGCAGGCCACGCCCCGCCAGACCGCTCCGCGGTGGGTCACGACCGGGACGCCGATCCACCTCGACCTCTGCCGCACCAGGCCGAAGTCCTTCGCCCTTGCCTTCGGAATGGGCGGCGTCGCCGGGCTGGTGATGGCCTACCGGTTCGGCGCGCCCTGGGGGCCTCCTCCCGGCCGCACCGGGCCGGTCATCGTCCCGCTCATGGGCTACGCGGTGCTGAGCGCCGTCTTCCTGGAAGCGGGCTTCACCGGCCTCGGGCTGTTCGCGATGCGGAGGGTCGGGCGCGGCCTGCATCTGCTGGCGGGCTGCGGCGTCGCGCTGCGGCCTGATGGTCGTGGAGCTCGAGACGGGACGCACGCTGGAGGGGCTGCGCCTCGCGCACAGCATCGACGAACTCTGCGACGCACGGGGTAGCAGAGCCGGGGGCAAGGCGGCTGAAGCCGGATGATCCGGAGCGGACGCCGTCGACGGAGACGGGAGGCGGTGAGCAACACCGACGCCCCGGGAAATTCACGCCCCGGCTCTCACCGCCGCTCCAGCCGGTCCAAAGACATCCTGCCTCTCCCGACCCGCGTGGCCCTGCCGCCCTGCCCTATCCGCCGGGTTCCTGCCGCG
>JAIYAI010000235.1 GCA_027489135.1 Acetobacteraceae bacterium | reverse complement strand
CCAGCAGCACGCATCCCATCTTCACGTCGACGTTGCCGCGCCGCCACTGCGCGATCAGCCCGGAAACGCTGGCGCCCAGCGTCTGGTTGGCGCCGGAGGCGACCGCGACGGGAGAGGGAATGCCGATCAGGATCAGCAGCGGCGTCAGCAGGAAGCCGCCGCCCACGCCGAACAGGCCCGAGAGCCAGCCCACGCCGAGCCCGATGCCCACGAGCAGGAAGGCATCCACCGACATCTCGGCGATCGGCAGATAGACCTGCATGCGCGCATCCCCGCGGCATTGGCGAAGGGGTGCTGTGGCTTTGGACCCGGGGCGGCGGCTGCGCAACCCCCGGCGGGCACCGCGTGATCCACCTCATGCGCCGGTCGGCGCGCACGCGCGGGGGGGCGCCGCCGCCGCCCCTCAGCCGGCCGGCTGGGTACCGACGCGGTTGACGTTGCGGATGGGCTGCGCAGCCGCGGTCGGACGCGGTGCCGGGCGCACCGCCTGCAGGGATGGGCGGGCCCGTGCGGCGGCGCTGGGGTTGGACGGCCGCGCCCGTGCAGCGGCCAGGGGATGGACCGGCGCGGCCGGGCGGCGGGCTGCCACCGGTGCCGCGGCCGGCGCCGGCGCCTGGCTGATCGGCGCGCCGACCGGGGCGATGGCGTCCGGGTCGTCCAGCACGTCGATCCCGCCCGGCTCGGCAGTGCTGCGGCCAAGCTCCGCGCTGCGGCGCTGCTGCCAGATGCTGCGGACCCGGGCGTAGAAATCGAGGGATTCGGCGCGCAGCGCGTCGAGGCTCTCGATGTTGCGCTCGCGCAGGTCGACGCCCTCCATCAGGCCGCGGCCCATGTTGCCGGCGAGCGGCATGTACCAGCTCACCGGGTTCATGAAGCCGTCGGCCACCCGCCCGACCAGGTCGCGGCTGTTGGTGGGGCCGATCACCGGCACCATCAGGAAGGGCCCGTCCGGCACGCCCCAGCGGTAGAGCGTCTGGCCGAAGTCGCGCGGATCGTGCGGCGGGCCGCCGATCGACTGGAGATCGAACATGCCGCCGAGGCCGAGGGTCGTGTTGGTGACGAAGCGCATCAGGCTGGTGCCCGCCGCGATCGGCTCGCCCTGGAGCAGGGCGTTGCCGGCGTGCCGCAGTTCATGGGCGTTGTTGACGACGTTGCGGATGCGCTCCCGCACCCAGGGGTGGAAGAGGTTGCGGTAGCCCAGCGCCACCGGGCGGAACACCGCGTCGTCGAAGGCGATGTTGAAGTCGAAGACGGCGCGGTTGACGGATTCCAGCGGGTCGCCCGGTGTGGCAGAGCTGGTCGCCGTGGCAAGGTGCAACGGGGGCGGGGCCGCTTCGGTGACGGGTGCGGACAGCACCGCCTGGGATTGCGGCCGGGCCGGGCTTTGGGCACAGGCGGCGGGGAGCAGCAGGGCCAGGGCGGCCAGCGCGGCAATGGGTCTGGAGAGGGTCATGTCCCGGCGGATCATCTCGGCAAGGGGCGGAACCTACAGGGGCCCCGGCGGGGCGCGCCATCGCGAAAGCAACGCTGCGGGCCGGCCGGTCGCGTGATCACTCTTTCGTTCCTGCTGGGCCTCGGTTTCGCGGGGTTGGCACTTGCCGGCGCGGTCACGGCCCTGCTGGCGGCGCGGGCAGTGCGGCGCTTCGCCGCACTGCCGCCGGCGACGGGACCGGCGCTGCCGGCCAGCGTGCTGCGGCCGCTGCATGGGATGGCGCCGGGGCTGGCGGAAACGCTGGCCAGCACCGCACGGCAGGACCACGCGGCGCCCTTCGAGGTGCTGTGTGCCGTGCGCGACCCGTCCGACCCCGCCGCGGCGCTGACCGAGCAGGTGCTGGGGCCGGTGGCGATCCTGCGCGACCCGCGCGTCTACGGGCCGAACCGCAAGGCATCGCAACTCGTGAACCTGGCGGAGCGGGCGCGGCACGACGTGCTGGTGGTGGTGGACGACGACGTCGCCGTGCCGCCGCACTGGCTGACCGCGGTGACGGCGCCGCTGGCCGACCCTGCCGTGGGGCTGGTGACCTGCCTCTACCGGGGGGAGGCCGGGGAGGGGGGGATCTGGTCGCGGCTCGGCGGGCTCGGGCTCGACTGGGGCTTCCTGCCGAACGCGATCCTCGGCGAATCGCTGGGCCGGGCGCGGGGCTGCTACGGCGCGACCATGGCGCTCAGGCGGGAGGTGCTGGAGCGGATCGGCGGCTTCCAGGCGCTGGTGGACCTGCTGGCGGACGACCATGCGCTGGGGGCGAAGGTGCGGGCGCTGGGGCTCAGGGTAGTGGTGGCGCCGGTGGTGCCGGCGCATGTGATGGCGGAGCCGCGGCTGATTGACCTAGTCCGGCACGAACTGCGCTGGGCGCGGACGGTGCGGATGCTGGACCTCGGCGGCTATGCGGGGATGGTGGCGACCTTCCCGCTGCCCTTCGGAGCGCTGGCCGCCTGCCTGCTGCCCTGGGGGGTCGGGCTACCCGTGCTGGGGGCGGCGCTGGCGGCGCGGCTGGCCCTGGCGGCGACGGTGGACCGGGTGTTGTTGCGCCGGCGCCTCTCGGTGGCCCGATTCGCCCTTCTTCCCGTGCGCGACGCGCTCGGACTCCTTATATGGGGCGCCGGGCTGGCCCGCGGCACGGTGGTGTGGCAGGGCCGGCGGTACCGGATGGACCCCGAAGGCCGCATGGCCGAAGTGGGGCGGCCCCGCGGGGCCTAGAGGGACTTTCCAGGCGATGATGCGCACGCTCTTCCTGCAGGCACCTTCCTTCGACGGCTTCGATGGCGGCGCCGGCAGCCGCTACCAGGCCCGGCGGGAGATCAAGAGCTTCTGGTTCCCGACCTGGCTCGCCCAACCCGCGGCGCTGGTCGAGGGATCGAAACTCGTCGATGCGCCGCCGCACAACCAGACCCTGGCCCAGGTCGCGCCGATGGCGCGCGACTTCGACCTCGCGGTGCTGCACACCTCGACGCCGTCCTTCGCCTCCGACGTGAAGGTGGCGGAGCGGCTGAAGGCCGAGAACCCGAACCTCAAGGTCGGGCTGATCGGCGCCAAGGTCGCGGTGCAGGCCGAGGAATCGTTGCGCGACGCGCCGGCGATCGACTGGGTGGCGCGGAACGAATTCGACTTCACGGTGAAGGACGTGGCCGATGGCCGCGACCTGTCGTCCATCAAGGGCCTGTCTTTCCGCAACGCTTCCGGCGCGATCGTGCACAACGAGAACCGGCCGGTGCTGGAGGACATGGACAGCCTGCCCTTCGTCTCCCCGATCTACCGGCGGGACCTGAGCTACGAGAAGTACTTCATCGGCTACCTCAAGCACCCCTACGTCTCGATCTACACGGGCCGCGGCTGCAAGAGCCGCTGCACCTTCTGCCTCTGGCCGCAGACCGTGGGCGGGCATCGCTACCGCACCCGCAGCGTCGCCAACGTGATCGAGGAGATCCGCTACATCCGGGACAACTTCCCGGGGCTGAAGGAGATCTTCTTCGACGACGACACCTTCACCGACGACCTCCCGCGCGCCGAGGCGATCGCGCGCGAGATGGGCAAGCTCGGCGTCACCTGGTCCTGCAACGCCAAGGCGAATGTTCCACGGGAAACGCTGAAGGTGCTGAAGGACGGCGGGCTGCGCCTGCTGCTGGTCGGCTACGAGAGCGGCAACCAGCAGATCCTGCACAACATCAAGAAGGGCATGCGGATCGACGTCGCCAAGCGGTTCAGCAAGGACTGCCGCGAGTTGGGCATCACGATCCACGGCACCTTCATCCTCGGCCTGCCGGGCGAGACGAAGGAGACGATCGAGGAGACGATCCGCTTCGCGATCGAGACCAACCCGCACACGCTGCAGGTCTCCCTGGCCGCGCCCTATCCCGGCACCTTCCTGTTCGACCAGGCGGCGCGCGAGGGCTGGCTGGACACGGCGAACACAGAATACGTGGACGCGCACGGGGTGCAGATCGCGCCGCTGGCCTACCAGCACCTGTCGCACACGGAGATCTTCGACAGCGTCGAGACTTTCTACCGCCGCTTCTACTTCCGCGCGCCAAAGATCGCCTCGATCTGCGGCGAGATGATCCGCGACCGGCAGATGCTGGTCCGCCGCCTACGGGAGGGTGTGGAGTTCTTCGGCTTCCTGCGGGAGCGGGCGAAGGCCTCCGCGGCGCAGAAGCAGGCGGCCTGACCAGCTTCTTTGCCGACGCGGTTCAGGCGCGGTGCGCCGCGCCCGGTCGGGTGCGTCCAGCACGCGCTGGACGGCGGAGAACCCTGCGCTCGGACACTGCAGCGCGACCGCGTTGGTGGTGCACGCCATCTTCGGCGGCGAAACCCTGAAGACGCGCGTGCCGTTCGCGGGCGCGATGGCTTGGCATTTCTACAGTCGCATCGACGGGACGCGCTTCGAATTCGCGGCGGAACAGGTGGCCCAGCCCGTCGCGTATGACGACCTGCCGGCAACGCAGGCGGAGACGCTTGCGGACACCTTGGCGGAGCAGGGCGCAGCGCCGGCGGCGGCCTTCAGGCCCGGACCGGGGTCCTGACCCACGCGCCGCGCGGGGCAAAGCCGTCCTGCGCGGCCCTGGTTGGTCCGCGGCCGCAGGCTGCCTCCGCCGCGGCCACGGGGACCATCCGATCCCGAACGGGCAGGCGACGCGCGGGAAGCCCCGCGGTACCGGCGCGCATCGGGGCGGTCGATATCAGCGGCGGCGCCGGACCGCGGCGAAGCCGAGCAGCCCCCCCCCCAGCAGCGCCATCGATGCCGGCTCAGGCACCGCGAAGCGCGCGCGACCGCTATCCAGCTCGGTGCTGAAATAGGCGTCCGGCTCGATGAAATAGCTGCCCTGGACGATCAGCGGATTGGAACTGGTGAAGAGATTGAAGATCGTGACCGTGAAGTCGTTGCCCGTGGTCGAAAGCTTCACGACGCCGTTCGCCAGGCCGCCCAGCCGCAGGATGTCCTGCGTCGCATCGTAGCTGTACGCCACGGCCGAGGTCGACGCGAAGTTCAGCGCCTGGACGCTGAGACCCGTGGTCCGGTCGGTCACGGTGACCGCCGTGTCCAGGGTGAGCGTGACCTTGCCATCGAGCGCGTCCTGAGGGGCGCTGGGATCGTTCGTCTGGAAGCCGGCCACGACGAAGCTGAGGGTGCCGGATACGACGGCCGCGGAGGCCGCCATGGGTGCGAGGAAGGCCGCACCCAGCGCTGCGGCTGCGGCCGCGCGGAAACGGAAAGCGGGCATGCTCGAGGTCTCCTGACCGACGTGCAGCGCCGCCGACCGGCGCTCGCACGATGACAGGATCTACGCAGCAAGTCGCGCGCCAGAGAAATTCACGTTCGATTCCAATGGTCTGGAACCCGGGTCCGCCGACCTGTCAGGTTTTCCGACACGCGTCTCCCGCAATGAACATGCCCTACCAGAAGACGAGCGCCCTGACCTCGATGCTCTGCCGCGGCGGCGTCCCCGCCGGCGTCCCGGGGTCCGTGAAGGCGGCATGCACCGAAAGCCGCGCCCGGCCGTCCGTCTCGCTGTCATAGCCCTTGATCAGGATCGCCTGGTCCGGCCGCAGCCCGCGCCGGTAGTACCAGCGATGCGCCGGGTGCCAGCGGACGGAGAAGGTCTGCCCCACCCGGTCCGGGTAGATCAGTTCGTTCACCACCAGGTCGCGGTCCGCGTCCAGGCTCGCCGCGTCGCAGAGCGCGAGCGGGCTGTCGAGCGCCGGCGCGCCGATCGGCCGCCACAGGTTCACGATGGCGAAGCGCCGCGCCAGCAGCGCCTCCGCCTCCGCGCCCATCAGGTCGCGCACGCGCTGCGGCGCGCTCTCCCAGGTGTAGTCGTTGTGCACGCGCTTGACCGGCTCGCGCAGCGGCGCGCCGGCGCGCTCGGGGCCGCGGATGGTGTGATCGAACATCACGACGCGCGTCGCACCCAGCCGGTCGCGCAGCAGCGCCTCCACCTCGGCGCGGTAGGTCGTGCTGACCGCGGCCTCGTCCAGCAGGTCGGGCACGGCGGTCGGCGCGTCGATCACCGCGAAGCCGTTGGCGTCCAGGGTGTACTGCCCCTCCCGCCCGGTGACGTCCTCGATCCGCATCTCCCGCGGGTCGATCTCGATCGTGGTCACCGCGCGGCCCGGCGGTGGCGTCTCGACATAGCGGTAGGGCCGGCTGCCATCGGCGGGCGGCGTCAGGTAGTTCATCGTCGCCGTCACCACATGTGGCGCCAGGCGGGCGGCGGTCAGGCCATCGGGCATCGAAATCTCCCTCGGTCTCTTCAGGCCGCGGCGGGCATCCCGCCGCATTCACGGACCATCACCGCCGCCGCCACGCGCCGAAGCTCGGCCGCATCGCGGAACCGCGTGCCGGAGAGGTCCTCCAGCCGCGGATCCAGCGCGGTGAAGACCAGCCCCGCATCGCAGGCGATGGCGAAGCCGACCATGCGGCCGGAGAGGGAGACGGGGAAGGATTGCGGCATGGATGACACCCATCCGATGGGGGGATGGCACATCGCACCATCCCCTGATGGCAGCTTCGCGGCTACTTCACGTCGACGTAGCGGAGGTAGGGCTTCTTCGCCTCCCACCCCTGCGGAAAGAGTTCCTTCGCCTGCTCGTCGGAGACGGCGGGGACGATGATGGCGCGGTCGCCGGGCTTCCAGTTCGCAGGCGTCGCCAGCTTGCGCGTCGCGGTCAGTTGCAGGCTGTCGATCACCCGCAGGATCTCGTCGAAGTTGCGGCCCGTGCTCATCGGATAGGCGATGATCAGCTTCACCAGCTTGTCCGGCCCGATGACGAAGACGTTGCGCACGGTCTGGTTGTCCGCCGCCGTCCGGCCCTGGGAACTGTCGCCCGCCGCCGCCGGCAGCATGCCGTAGAGCTTCGAGACTGCCAGCGTCGGGTCGCCGATCATCGGGTAGGTCACGGCATGGCCGGTGACCTCGTGGATGTCCTTCGCCCAGCCCGCATGGGATTCGACCGGATCGACGCTGAGCCCGATGACCTTCACGTCGCGCTTCGTGAATTCCGGCACCAGCCGCGCCACGTCGCCGAGTTCGGTCGTGCAGACCGGCGTGTAGTCCTTCGGGTGGCTGAACAGCACACCCCAGGACGTGCCGAGCCAGTCGTGGAAGCGGATGCGGCCCTGGGTGGTGTCGGCCTCGAAGT
>JAIYAI010000403.1 GCA_027489135.1 Acetobacteraceae bacterium | reverse complement strand
CGTCCTCGCGCAGCGCCTCCCAGGCGCGCCCCAGCGGCTGGCGGCGCAGGCGCAGGGTCACCCAGTTGGTCAGCAGCGCAAGCACCAGGATCAGGTAGTAGAGGAAGATCACCCGGTGGCTCGGCGAGGGCTCGAGCCCGAAGAAGCCCGCGAAGGTACCCTCGCCGCCCGCGGCGCTGAAGGGCAGGCCGAAGAAGGTCGGGCGCGGGATGCCGCTGATGCCGTTGGGGCCGCCGGTCAGGCTGACCCAGTTCACCAGCACGATGCGGATGATCTCGCCGAAGGCGAGCGTCACGATCGCCAGGTAGTCGCCACGCAGGCGCAGCACGGGAAAGCCCAGCAGCACGCCCCAGAAGGCGGCGAGGATCCCCGCCAGCGGCAGGCAGATCCAGAAGGACAGGCCGAACTGCGTCGCCAGCAGCGCGTAGGAATAGGCGCCGACCGCGTAGAAGGCGACGTAGCCGAGGTCGAGCAGCCCGGCGAGGCCGACCACGATGTTCAGCCCCCAGCCCAGCATGACGTAGGTCAGCACCAGGATGCCGAGGTCGAGCTCGTAGCGGCCGATGCCGGGGATGAAGGGCAGCACCAGCACCGCGGCGAGCAGGGCAGGGGCCACGTAGCGCCCCGTCGCGCTCAGCGCCTGGGCGACGCGCCCGGGTTCCATATGCCCGCCCGCTGCTGCCCGCGCCGCGTCGCGCCGCATGAAGAACAGCGTGATGGCAAGGCGCCCCGCGAAGACGATGCCGCAGAGCAGCCCGACATCTGCCCAGCGCTGCCGCAGCACCAGCCCGTTGCCGCCGACATCGGTCTTCAGGCCCACCAGCAGTACGAAAAGCCCGAAGGCGACCAGCGCCGCGACGGCCGCATCCTTGAGAGCTGCCGGAAGGTTCATACCTTCTCAACCTCCTGCCGGCCGAGCAGCCCGGTGGGCAGGAAGATCAGGGTCAGCGCCAGGATGGAGAAGGCGGCGACGTCCTTGTACTGCACGCTGAAATACGCGGACCAGAAGGTCTCGATCAGCCCGATCAGCAGGCCGCCCAGCACCGCCCCGGGCAGGGACCCGATGCCGCCCAGCACGGCGGCGGTGAAGGCCTTCACGCCCGCGAGGAAGCCGATGTAGAAGTCGATCACCCCGTAGCGCAGCAGGTACATGGTGCCGGCGACGGCGGCGAGCGCGGCGCCGATCACGAAGGTCAGGCTGATCGTGCGGTCCGTGTCGATGCCGAGCAGCGCGGCCATCTTCCGGTCCTGCTCGCAGGCCCGCATGGCCCGCCCCAGCGGCGTCCGCGTCACCAGCACGGTGAAGACCGCCAGCACCAGCAGCGTCGTCAGGATGATGGCGATCTGGATGGCCGAGATCTGCACGACGAAGCTGCCCTCGCGCATGATCTCGAAGCTGCCGGGAAGCTGTGGCTCCAGCGGCTTGACGCGCGCGCCCTGCGCGATCTGCACGTAGTTCTGCAGCACGATCGACATGCCGATGGCGCTGATCAGCGGCGCCAGGCGAAAGCTGCCGCGCAGCGGGCGGTAGGCCACCCGCTCCACCGTCCAGCCGTAGAGCGCGGTGAACAGCATGGAGATCGCCAGCACCAGCAGGATCCCGGCCGCCCCATCCATCAGCCCGACGAGCTGCAGGAGCAGGATGGCGATGAGGGCGATGAAGGCACCGATCATGAAGACGTCGCCATGGGCGAAGTTGATCATGCCGATGATGCCGTAGACCATGGTGTAGCCCACGGCGATGAGGCCGTAGATCATGCCCAGGCTGACCCCATTGATCAGCTGCTGCAGCGCATAGGCCAAGCGCGCGACTCCCGGTTCTGCCACCCTTCCGGCAACCCTAGGCGGTCCCGCTGCGGATGCGAAGGGGTTCCGCACCCTTGCCAGCTTGCCTCCGGGCGGCGACCCTCGACCCGTCTTGAACCGGAGGGAACGACCATGGACAGCACCACCCACAACGGCCCCGAGCGCCTGCCGCTGATCCCGGAGGAGAGCCGCACGCCGGAACAGCAGCAGGTCGTCAACAACATCCTGTCCGGCCCGCGCGGCAGTATCCGCGGCCCCTTCGCCGCCCTGATGCGCAGCCCCGTCGTCGCCGACGGCGTGCAGTCGCTCGGCGCCTATCTGCGCTTCAAATCCTCGATCCCGCCGGCGCTCAACGAGTTGGCGATCTGCATGACGGCGCGCGAATGGACGGCGCAGTACGAGTGGTACGCCCATGCCCGCCTGGCCCTGGAAGCCGGACTGCCGCAGGCGATCCTCGACGCCATCGCGGAGGGCACGGAGCCCGCGGTGATGGACGCCGACCAGCGCCTGGTCTGGACCTTCTGCACCGAGATGCACCGCGATCGCGGTGTCTCCGACGCCACCTATGCCGCGACCAAGGCCCGCTTCGGGGAGCAGGGGATCGTCGATCTCATCGCCGTCAGCGGCTACTACACCCTGGTCGGCATGACGCTGAACATCAGCCGCGTGCCGCTGCCCGCCGGCGTGCCGACGCCGCTGAAGCCGCTCAAGCCACTGGCCTGCCGCTAACCCGGCGCCGGCGCAGCGCCAGCAACCCCGGCACGGCCAGGCCCAGCAGGGCCAGGCCGGCCGGTTCCGGCACCAGCGTCAGCGGCTGCGTGGCGAGGTCGATCTCCAGCGCCGCGACGACGCCGCAGAGGAAGACCCCGACGCAATCGGCCCCGGCCGAGCCGCCGGCGACATAGGCGACGTCGAAATTCCCGGCGAAGACGATGGCGTCGGGGTCCAGGAAGTCGCGCGTCGCGAGGTCCAGGAAGAACACCAGCAGGTCGTCGGTGCCCAGGGTGAAGGGGGCGATCAGCGCATTGCCGGTGAAGGCCAGGCTGAAGCCGGCGACCTCGTCGATCGGGTTGAGGTTCATCCGCTCGAGGAACCCATCGCCGTTCAGGTCGGTGCCGGTGACGGTGAGGAGCAGCTCGGCACCCCCGCCATAGCCGCCCTGGACGAAGCTGAGGCTGGCTGCGGCGGCGGGGTTGCCGATCCCCAGGGCCAGGGTCGCGGCCAGGGCCGCCATTCGGATGGTCATGCGAGGGTCTCCCGTTACGGAAGCCCTACGCGCCAGCCGGGCTGTCGGATGCAGCGCGCCGCGATCAGCCGCGCCCGAGCACCCGCACGGCAACCAGGCCGGCCAGCGTCAGCACGGCAATGTGTCCGAAGCCGATGCCCCAGCCGAGCGCGCCATCGCCAAAGGCATCCAGCGCCAGCCCCACCGCCACGGGGCCGAGGAAGCCCCCGGCATAGCCGAGCATGGAGTGCAGCCCCATCGTCGCGCCGCGCAGCCCGGGCCCGGCCGCTTGCACCGTGCCCGCCGTCAGCGCCGAACTGTCGAGGTAGATCGCCGCGTTCCAGGCCAGCACGACCAGCAGCGCCGGCAGGAAGCCGAGATCGACCATCCACCCCGCCAGCAGCGACATCACGGCGGCGGAGGACATCGCCAGCGTGACCACGCGCTGTCGCCCGAATTTCTGCGCCGATTCATTGCCGGTGATCGAGACAAGGATGCCCAGCAGCCCCGCCGCGGTGAACAGCACCGTCGGGTCCGGCACCCAGCCCGGCACGCCATGCCGCGCCGCGGCGACAGCCAGAAAGGTGACGGCCCAGGCCCGCAGCGCGGCGAGTTCCAGCGTGTGCACGCTGTAGCCCGCGATCCATGCCATGGCGCGGCGGTTCGCCAGCACGGGGCGGAAATCCAGCAGCCGGCGCTGCGGCCCGTCCGGCTGCGGCGGCGCGGTCCCCGGCATCACCACCAGCGCCAGGACGAAGGCGACGCACGCGCAGAGCCCGACCACCAGAAAGGCGACCCGCGGCCCCGCCACCGCATCGAAGAAGCCGGCGACGAGGAAGGAACAGGCGCCCGCGATGCCGACGCCGGCGGCATGCAGCGTGACCGCGCGGGACTGCGCATTGCCGGCCAGCGGATCGGCGATCGCCTTCAGCCCCGGCATGTAGCAGCCCGCCCAGCCCAGACCGGCGACGGCGCGGAGCAGGAAGGCGCTCCAGAACCCGTCGGCGAAGGCGGCGAAGCCGAGATGCGCCACCGCCGTAGCCCCGGCGCCGACCAGGTAGATGTTCCGCGCCGGCAGCCGGTCCGTCAGCGACATCAGCACCGGCACCGCGACCACATAGGCCGCGAAGAAGATGCCGAGCAGCCAGCCCGCCTCCGCCTTGGTCAGCGACCAGGCGTCCAGGTAGTGCGGCAGCAGGGCGGGCAGGGCGAAGGCCCCGATCTGCACCAGCGCCTGGGCGGCGACGATGACGGCGACATAGGCGCGGCCGTCGATCCGCATGCCGCGCCGCGGATCCGGTCTATAAGGGCCAGCGGGTCGGCGGGGAT
>JAIYAI010000248.1 GCA_027489135.1 Acetobacteraceae bacterium | reverse complement strand
GCGGGCGAAGTCGGTCGGGCCCGTGAAGCTCGGGTTCGCCGCGGCCAGCATCTTGTAGACCTGCAGCGCTTCGTCGTCGCCGGTGAGGTAGTAGAGCCCGGCGAGGGTCGACAGGGCGAGCTGCCCGAAATAGCCCTCCGCCCAGCCGGTCCCGTTCGACATACCGCGTGCGACGGTCGCCTCGCCGATCGCCCGCCAGGTGGTCAGCGTGTTGCCGGTCGCCAGATCGACGATCGCAAGGTTGTAGGCCGCGCCGTCGTGGAAGTTGAAACCGTCCGCGGAATGCTGGAAGCGGCCGACCAGGAAGTTCTTCGCCCAGTCCAGATAGGCGCGCGCATCAGCATTGCCGCGGGAGGCCGCGGTGATGGCGATGCCGGCGAAGAAGTCCTGCTGCCACGGCGCCATCGCCGTGCCGTCGCCGTAGACGCCAGGCAGGTAGCCATGGGCGTCTCCCTGCTGCGCGGTCCAGGTTGGGAGCTGCGCCTTGATCCAGGCCCAGTTGGCGTCCGCCGCGCTGCGGAAATAGGCGCGTTCCGCGCTGCCATCCGGCGATGCCCAGGCCGCGTCCTCCAGTTCACGGATCGCCCAGGCGGCACCGCGCACCTGGTTGCCGTTGACCACGATGTCGTTCGCATTGCCGCGTAGCGTCGGCCACATGCCCATGACGGTGGCGGAGGCCTGGGCCTGGATGTTGTCCAGCATCCAGCGCTGGCCGGTCATGACATAGGGCACGAAGGACAGGCTCGGCTGGTGCGAAACGTCGACGGCCCAGCCGGTGGTCCAGTCGATCTGCTGGGTCAGGCCGGTGGAACCCGAGAAGCCCGGCTTGCCCGTCAGCCCGCGCGGATCGGTCCAGAGCCGCGAATAGCCATCCGTGTTCAGCCAGGTGTCGCGCGCCGCGTCGTAGAAGTGCCACGGGATGGCGGAGGCAGTCTCCGCCTGCGCCATGGCGAACTGCGCGGCGCGAGCGTCGCCGCTGATCAGCCAGGCGGCGTTGCTCTGCGTCACCAGCCCGATGTCACCCCGGCCACCGGTGGTGTACATGTTCATCATCAGGCCGTTGTTCGACAGCGGGTCGAGCCAGGTGGTGCTATGGCCAGCCGTCATCAGGCCGTCGAGCAGGCTCTCCGGCACCTTCAGCGTCAGGTCGTAGTCCGGCACCACGCCGAGCTCGCCGAGCTTCGCCGTGTCATGGACGATGTTCAGCCAGCCCGCGTCATGGTGGCCGAGGCCCTGGCCGCCATTGTCCGGGTCGGAGCTGAAGGCGACGTGCCAGTTCTGGTACTGCGCCTGGTTGAGCTGCTCCGTCGCAACGACGTTGCCGTCCATGGCGACACTGACGCCGTACTGGAGGCGGCCACCCACGGCTTCCATGGCGTTGTCGTTGTTGAACTGGGCATCGACGCTGTAGGTGCCGTCCTTGAAGACGGTGACGTCGAAGACCAGCCGCTGGGAACTGCCCGGGGGGTCGATCTCGACTCGCGCCTGGCTGGCCAGCGGACCCTTCTGCCAGAAGGATGCGGTGCCGTCCGCCAGCGCGGTCCTCAGCGCCTGCAGGACGTCGATCTGGACCGGCGACTGGCCCACGGGGGTGAGGGTGACGATGAAGCTGTGGCCCGTCAGCCCGTCGGCGATGGAGACCGGCGCCGGGGCGGGACCCGCGGGGGCGGTGCCGGCGACCAGCACGACCGAAGTCTCGGCCCCGGCGGCCAGGGCCGGCCGCTCCAGGGTCAGGACGACCATCTTGGCCGATCCATCCGGCCAGGTCGTCTTCACATCGATCTGGACCGGCACGGCGCTGCTGCCGATCTGGGCGGTCAGGATGCCACCGGGGGGCAATTCGCCTTGCGCGAACGTCTGGCCGAAGCTCGTGAAGCCGCCCGAAAGGAGCGCCGCACCGGCGTTCTCGAGGGTCACAAGCCCGACCGCACCGGGGGTGCTTGAGAGGGGGGTCGAGGCGGAGGCCATGGGGGTTAACTCCAGCGGAGAATTTCGCTCGTGGGTTGTTGTGCTACAACCAAAAATTGCACTCAAGGGAAAAAAATTTCTTACGGAGATCGAAAATCCAGCCCGATTCTCCGGATCCTTGACGAGACGCAAATTAAGTTGAGCATCAGCCCTTCAATGCAACCATAGGTTTCATCCGGAAATCACTGAATCAGCGGAACTTCGGATCGTCATCACGCACGCGCATGTGATGCCGCAAGGAACCAGATGCCGGGGATGTGAGGAATTGCGTGAGTTCTAATTTAAAAGAAGATGGAAATTTCTGTTGCCCCAGAGACACAGCGGCCCGACCCCGGTTCGGGCTCTTCCGGGTTTTGCGACAGGTCCCCTGCTGACCCGGGCCTCCCGGCAGCAGGGTACAGAGGCGATCCAGCCCCCCTTTCCGTGTCGCGCTCGCGTCATGCTATGCAGTCGCTGCGGCGCCCCGCATCGTCTCCGGCCCCTGCTGCCGCGAGGAGCACCCCGCCGCATTCCGCACCCGCGGGCAGGAGGAACACGAGATGACCGCGCTGATGACCCCGGACGCCTTCCGCACCGCGCTCGAGAACGCGATTAAGGGCAAGAGCGCCAATACCTCGCCCTTCTCCGTCGCCTGGGCGACCGGCAAGCTCTCCCGCGAGCATTTCTGCCGCTGGGCGGAGAACCACTACCATTATGTCGGCCCCTTCGCCGACTACCTCGGCCTGGTCTATGGCCGCATGCCGGCCCAGTACACGGAGGCGAAGGACTTCCTCCTCGCCAACATGTACGAGGAGGAGATCGGCGGCGACCGCCACACTGACCTGCTGATCCGCTTCGCCGAGGCCTGCGGCACGACGCGCGAGCGCATCACCAACCCGGACAACATGATCGCCACCACCCGGGCGCTGCAGTCCTGGTGCTACTGCGTGGCGATGCGGGAGCACCCGATCGTCGCCGTGGCCGGCCTCGTCGTCGGGCTGGAGAGCCAGGTGCCCAGCATCTATCGCCGCCAGGCGCCGGCCCTCCGCGAGGTCTATGGCTTCTCCGACCAGGAGGTCGAGTTCTTCGACCTGCACATCGTCTCGGACGAGATCCACGGGGAGCGCGGCTACCAGATCGTGCTGGAGCACGCGAACACCGTCGAACTGCAGCAGCAGTGCCTGCGCATCTGCGAGATCGGTGCGGAGATGCGGCTGATGTACACCAATGGGTTGTACCAGGCCTATGTGGCAAAGGACCTCTCCCTCGCCCAGCTCGACATGGCGGCCTGAAGGCCCTGGCGGCGCGGGCCCGACCCGCGCCGCGCCCAGCCCATGCCGGACATCACCTTCCGCAAGGACGGCGCCGACCATACGGAAGCGGTCGCCGACAACACCAACCTCGTCGTGCGCGCCGGCATCCGGAAATTCCCCTGGCCGCACCTCCGCTACGGCTGCGGCATGGGCAAGTGCGGCAAGTGCACCAGCCGGATCCTGGCCGGCGCCGAGCACCTGCCCGCGCCGAACTGGAAGGAGCAGGCGGTGCTGGGGGAGGAGCGTCTGGCCGAGGGTTGCCGCCTCGCCTGCCAGCTCTGGCTGCACCACGACCTGACCCTGACCCAGGACGGCGTCGTGCTGCCTCCGCCGGTGCGCGCCACGCCGACCCCGCCGAGAACGGCCTGAGATGCCCGCCTGAGATGTATGTCATCCTGACCAGCAAGCCCGGCCAGTTCCGCACGGAAGTCGGCGAGGGCCTCGTTCCGGTCGAAGCCTGGGACTACCTCTTCTGCGGCACCCGCCGCGCCCGCTTCGTCATCGCCGACCTCACCGCGGACACCAAGGTGCGCGTCATCGACGAGGCGCCGCCGCCGCGCCTGAACCTGGTGCCCAGCAAGTTCCTGCCGAAATTCGAGACCATCGAGGCCGCCCGCGCCGAGCTTGCGCACCTGACGCGCTTCGCCGGGGCAGAGACGGCCCTGCGCCCCGCTCCGCTCGACGTCACGCCATGATCAGCGTGACCTTCATCAGCAGCGACGGACGGACCGTGAGTGCCGAGGACAATTCCAACCTGCTCCGCGTCTCCATCCGGGAGAAGGGCGGCATCCCCTTCAAGTGCGGCGGCGGCCTCTGCGGCACGTGCAGGTGCCGGATCGAGCAGGGGATCGAGAACACCGACGCGATCAAGCCGAAGGAGCGCAAGCACCTGACCGAGGCGGACTTCGCCGCGGGCTGGCGCATGGCCTGCCAGACCTTCGTCGTGCAGGGGGCGGTCAGCGTCTCCTGGCCGCCGCGCCCCACCACGCCCGCCCCCAGGCCCATCGGACCCGTCGCATGAAATCCGTCCTCCGGCTGGAACGCGCGGAAGCCCGTGCGATGGTCGCGGCCGCGCTCGACAAGGCCGCCGACCTCAAGGTGCCGCAGACCTGCTGCGTCACCGACGATGGCGGCTTCCCCATCGCGCTCGAGCGCATGGACGGCGCCCGGGTGACCGGCCCGCAGATCGCCTGGAACAAGGCCTTCACCGCGGCTGGCCACAAACGCTCCACGCACCTCTTCAACACGCCGCCCAACGGCCCCGCCCTGCCGGGCAACGAGGCCTTCGGCATCCAGTGGAGCTTCGAGGGGCGCTTCGCCGTCTTCGTCGGTGGCTTCCCCGTCGTGGTGGACGGCGCCGTCGTCGGCGGCATCGGCATGTCCGGCGGCAATGGGGAGCAGGACACGGCCTGCGCCCTCGCCGGGCTCGACGCCCTCGCGAAACTGCTGGCGCCGCTCGGGCACAGGGTGATGGTGCAAGCCGACATCAAGCTTTAAGGAGCCGCCCGGGCCACGGGCGCAAACGCCGCGGGCCGCCGGGGGTCCAGAGCAAGCATGGCCGCACCAGCCAATCCCGACGATTTCAAGGAAGCGCTCGTCGTCCTCGGCGCCGCCGCGGTGGTGGTGCCGCTGTTCCACCGCATCAAGCTGAGCCCCGTGCTGGGCTTCATGCTGGTCGGCATGGCCTTCGGGCCGCATGTGCTCGGCGCGCTAGCGGAGACCCGCCCCTGGCTCGCCCCCTTCGCCATCACCAGCACGGACCACATCCAGCCGATCGCCGAACTGGGCATCGTGATGCTGCTCTTCGTCATCGGCCTCGAGATGTCGTTCGAACGACTGAAGCTGATGCGAAAGCTGGTCTTCGGCCTGGGAACGCTGCAGGTGCTGGTCTCGGCCACGGCGATCGGCGGCATCTGCCTCCTGCTCGGCCTGCCGATGCTGACGGCGGTGATCGTCGGCCTCGGCCTCGCGATGTCCTCCACCGCCGTCGTGGTGCAGGTGCTGGCGGAGGAGAAGCGGCTGAACTCCCTGCCCGGACGCGCCGCCATCGCGGTGCTGCTGCTGCAGGACCTTGCGGTGGTGCCGATCCTCTTCGCGGTCGACGTGCTGGAAGCCAGCAGCAACGCGGTGGAGAACGAGGGGCTGCTGCTGAAGCTGCTGCTGGATATCGGCAAGGCCGGCCTTGCGGTGGTGGTGGTGCTGGTGGTCGGGCGGCTGGTGCTGCGGCCGCTCTTCCGCGGCGTGGCCCGCACCGGCAGCCCCGAGCTTTTCGTCGCCGCCTGTCTGCTCGTCGTCCTCGGCACCGGGCTCGTCATGGCGACGGCCGGGCTGTCCATGTCGCTCGGCGCACTGATCGCCGGTCTGCTGCTGGCCGAGACCGAGTATCGCCGCCAGGTCCAGGTGACGATCGAGCCCTTCAAGGGGCTGCTGCTGGGCGTCTTCCTCGTCTCGGTGGGCATGACCCTGTCGCTCGAGAAGGTGGCGGCGGCGCCGCTCTTCGTGCTCTCCGCGGCCGTGCTGCTGGTGCTGGTAAAGGGCGGCATCGTGGTGCTGCTGGGGCGCCTCTTCGGGCTCGGCTGGGCGGCGGCCACACGCGCGGCGCTGCTGCTCGGCGCCGGCGGGGAGTTCAGCCTGGTGATCATGGCGCTCGCCGTCGGCGGCGGGCTGATGACGAACGAGGCTGCGGACTACGCCCTGGTGCTGGCGGCGCTGACCATGGCGATGATCCCGGTGATGTCGCGCGTCGGTGAAGCGCTGCTCGCGCCGCGCCGCCGGGCCGGCATCAAGCCCGCCGATGTACCGCCGCCCGCGGCCGAGGGCGAGCAGCGCGTGATCATCGCCGGCTTCGGCCGGGTCGGGCAGACCGTCGCCGCGATGCTGGAGGTGCACCGCGTCCCCTACATCGCGCTCGATTCCGATCCGGATCTCGTCGCTGCCGAACGCAAGCGGGGCCGCCCCGTCTTCTTCGGCGACATGACCCATCCCGACCTGCTGCATCACCTGGACCTGGACCAGGCGCGCGGCCTGGTGGTGACCGTGACGGGGCGGGAGGCAGCGGACCATCTGGTGGCTGCGGCCCGCAAGGAACGTGCCGACCTGCTGGTGGTCGCCCGCGCCCGGGATGCCGAGCACGCGGCGCAGCTCTATGCCGTCGGTGCGACGGACGCGGTGCCGGAGACGATCGAGGCCAGCCTGCAACTGGCCGAGGCGGTGCTGGTCGATGTCGGCGTGCCGATGGGCCCCGTCATCGCCTCCATCCACGAGAAGCGCGCGGAGTTCCAGAAGCAGATGCGCGCCAACGCGCCGGAGATCGAGGTGCGGCAGCTTGGCCGCAGGCGGCTGCGCGACGCGCTGGTGGCGGAACCGCGGGCGGAAGCGGAAGGGTAGCTACGCCACCGCCTCCGCCCGGCGCGACCCGCGTGCCAGCATCCACAGCGCGATCAGCATCGGCGGCAGGTTCCACAGGATCCCGTGCACCACCGCCATCTGGTAGGAGGCGGTGGCGTCGAAGATCGCGCCGGAGACCCAGCCGCCCGCCGCCATGCCGGCGAGCGTCGAGGACAGCACCAGGCCGACGCGCGTTCCCGCCTCCTTCGGCGCGAAATTCTCCCGCACGATGATCGCGTAGCTCGGCACCAGACCGCCCTGGAACAGGCCGAAGATGCCCGAGACGATGTAGAGCGAGACCAGCCCGTCGAAGGGGATGAACAGCGCCAGCGCGATCGCCTGCAGGGTGGCGAACAGCAGCAGGGTCGCCACGCCGCCGACGCGGTCCATGATGAAGCCGGAGGCGAGGCGGCTGACCACGCCTGTCGCCAGCATCACCGACAGCATCTCCGCCCCGCGCGCGGCGCCGAAGCCGAGATCGACGCAATAGGCGACGATATGCACCTGCGGCATCGCCATCGCCACGCAGCAGGCGAAACCGGAGAACATCAGCACGCCCTGCAGCACGTTGGGCGGCAGGCCGAAGGGCCGCGCCGGCCAGGCGCCGCGCCCGCCCGGCGTCGCCACGCGCGGCGCGTCGCGGATGGGGGAGCGGCGGCGCAGCACCAGGGTCAGCGGCAGCATCGTGGCGACGCAGAAGATGCCGACCCAGAGATGCGCCGTGCGCCAGCCATGCTCGGCGATCATCCCCTGCAGGATCGGTGGCCAGATGGCGCCGGCGAAATAGCTGCCGCAGGAGGCCAGCGCGACGGCGATGCCCCGCCTGCGGTCGAACCAGTGCGACGTATCCGCGACCACGGGGGCGAAGACCGCGCTGCTGCCGAGCATGCCGATGGGGATCGCGTAGAAGGCGGCGAAGGCCCAGAAGCCTTCGGACAGCGCCGCGCCGATGTAGCCCACGCCCAAGGCCATCGCGCCGATCGCCGCCGGCACCACCACGCCGTAGCGGTCCGCGAGGCGCCCCATCAGTACGCCGCCCGCCATGAAGCCGATCATCGTCAGCGTGTAGGGCAGGGACGCATCGGCCCGGGCGATGCCGAATTCCTGCTGCACCGCCGGCAGCGCCACCACCAGCGACCAGAGGCCGACGCCGCCGATGGTGCCGATCGTCACCGCGGCCACGAGACGCCACCAGGCATAGGTGGATTCGATCCCGTCCGCCGCGGCGGCGCGCGCGTCTTGTGTCACCTGTGGTTGCTTTCCTGGACCGGCGTGCGACGAACCTAGCGCGCGGCCGGCATTTGCGAAATCACCCCGTTGATCGCGGCGGCGTGCCGGCGCAGGCTCCGCCCGCATCTTGAGGGAGCAATCCAATGGCAGAGAGCACGGTATTCAAGGGCAAGGTCGAGTGGTCGGGGGAGAATCCCGGCATCTCGCTGAAGACCGACCCGGAGGGTCCCTTCACCACCCTGGCCAGCTTCTTCCGCGTCATGCTGTCGCCGCACGGGCGCGGCCATGCGCTGGTGCTGGTGCAGTCGCCGCAGGAGGCCGTGCCGCCGGCGGAGCGTGGCAACTGGCTGCTGACCGACAACGAGCCGCTGGCGCGCTACCTGATCGACGGTTTCGTCTCCAAGTTCGCCGCCTTCAAGGGCCTGCCGGCGCTCGCTGGCCTCCAGCTCCGCAAGATCGATTCGGTGAAGACCTCGGGCGATCCGCTGACCGACTACGCGGAAACGGTGCGCGCCGGGGACCTGACGGTGGCGCTGCGCTGGGCGGGGCTCGGCGAGCCCTTCTGCTTCGCCCACCCGCCGGAGAACTCCTCGACCGGGATCCATTACATGCCGTCGCTCTTCGTCGGCAGCACGCAGCCGTCCATCACGGTGAACGGGCGCACCCTGCCGGGCAGCCCGATCCCGCGCATGGTGGCCGGCCATCCCATCACGACGGCGATGCTGGCCTTCTCGGAGACCTGGATCCGCGCTTGAGCGTCACCCGCCTGCGAAGGCGATCCGCCCGCCCACCACCGTCGCGCGCACCCGCGTGCCGGCGATGGCGGCCGGATCGCCCTCCATGATGTCGCGATCGAGCACGGCGAGGTCGGCCAGCATCCCCTCGCGCAGTACGCCCTTCTCCTGCTCCTCCCGCTGCGCCCAGGCGCCGAGGCGGGTGTAGGCGGCCACCGCTTCCAGCGGCGTCACCGCCTGCGACGCATCGAGATCCGTCCCGCCCTGCGTCCGCCGCGTGACCATGGCGCCGATCGCGGTGAAGGGGTTCACGCGGCAGACGGCGAAATCGGAATGGCCCGGCGCCGGCACGCCGGCATCGATCAGCGCGCGATGCGGCCACATATGCGCCATCGCCGCCTGGCCCCGGTTCGCCACATAGGCCTCGCCGAGTTCGTCCATGAAGCCGGTGGCGGAACTGTCGACGAAGCCGCCAGCCTTCAGCCGCTTCAGGATCGGCGGCGTGACGTAGCAGCAATGCTCCACCCGCATGCGGTGATCGGCGACCGGATGCGCCGCCAGCGCCGCCTCCATCACGTCGAGCGCGAAGTCGATGCCGCGGTCGCCGACGCCCTCGATCATCACCTGCAGCCCGGCCCTGTGCGCCGCGGTGGCGCGCTGCGTCAGGTCTTCCCGATCGTACAGCAGCATGCCGGTATTGCCCTCCGGCTCGCCGGGGACGGGCGTGCCGCGATAGGGTTCCCAATAGGCGGCGGTGCGGCCGGAGGTGCTGCAGTCAGGGCACCATTCCACGCCGATCAGCCGGAGCCATTCGTCGCCCATGCCGGACTGGATGCCGGCCTCGATCAGCGAGTCCACGAAGCCGATGTCGCGGCCGCTGGCGATGATGCCCATGCGCATGCGCCACAGCCCCTCCCGCCGCATGCGCTGGTAGGCGCGGGCGGCGACGCGCGGCGTCAGCGAATTGGCGATGGAGGTGATGCCGTTCGCCAAGCACTCGTCCTGCACCATCGCCATGCCGGCGATGATGTCGTCCTCCGTGTCGCCGCCATGCACGGCGTTGAGGAAGATATGCGCCGCCGTCTCCCGCACCAGGCCGGTGAAGCGGCCCGCGGCGTCGCGGTTGAAGGCACCGAAGGGCGGGTCCGGCGTATCCTCCGTGACGCCGCAGGCGGCGAAGGCGGCGCGGTTGGCGAGGCCGAGATGCCCGTCCGTGCGCAGGATGAAGATCGGCCGCCCGCCCGAGGCCGCGTCCAGTTCGTCGAGTGTCGGGTAGCCGCCGCTGGCGCGCTCGTTCAGCCGGTAGAAGGCGCCCCATCGGCCGGGCGGCAGGTCGGCGCAGCGGCGGGCGATGGCAGACAGCAGCGCCTCCCGCGACGCGACGCGATCGGGCGAGACGAGCTGCCAGGTGCGCAGCCTGACCGCATAGGCATCAGGATGCGCATGGCTGTCGACGATGCCGGGGATGACCCGCGCGCCCTCGGCGTGCAGCACCTGCGTGGCCGGGCCGGCGAGGTCGCGGATGGAGGCGGTATCGCCGATGGCGACGATGCGCCCGTTCAGGGCAGCCAGTGCCTGCGCCGTGGGCCGCGCGGCATCCAGCGTGGCGATCCGGGCATCGAGCAGCACGAAATCGGGGTGCACGGGGGGTTTCCTTCGGCCGGGGCTTGGGGAAAACTTCGCCCACGTAGGGGAGACAGGCAATGGCGCAGGAATTCCAGGAGGACTGCATCGCCCTGCTGGGCGAGAAGCTTCGGCGCGGCAGCATCACCCGTCGCCAGGCCTTGACGGCGCTTGCTGCGCTCGGCGTCGCACCGTCCGGGCTGGCCCAGGCGCAGCAGAACCGCGTCATCACCATGGTGAACTGGGGCGGCATCGCCAACCAGGGCTTCGGCCGCTTCTACGGTGACCCCTTCGTCGCGGCGAATCCGGGTTGGGAGGTGAAGCAGGACAGCACCGGCCCCAGCGCGGGGCGGATCAAGTCCATGGTCGACAGCGGCCGCGTCACCTGGGACCTCTGCGACAGCTCGGCCTCCTCCTCGGTGCTGTTGGGGCGGCAGAACCTGCTGACCAAGGTGAACTACGACATCGTGAAGCGCGAGAACGCGATGGCGCCGGTCTTCATCATGGAATACGGCGCGGCGCCCTACTCCTTCTCCAACGTGCTGGTCTACGACAGCGCCAAGTTCCCCGAGCCGCCGAAGACCTGGGCCGATTTCTGGGACCTGCGGAAATTCCCGGGCCAGCGCCTGCTGCGCCGCGACGCGGTGGGCAGCCTGGAAGCGGCGATGATGTCGATGGGCCGCACCATCGAGAACACCTACCCGATCGACGTGCGCGCCGCGCTGCGGCGCGTCGGCGAGATCCGCCGCAACTGCGTCTACTGGAATTCGGGCAGCGAGAGCGAGCAGTTCATGCGCACCGGCGAGGCGGTGATGGGGCAGATCTGGCACACCCGCGCCAGCGTCCTGCACAAGGAGACGAACGGCCGCATCAAGTTCATCTGGAACCAGGGCCTGCTGCAGCCAGGGATCTTCGTGATGCCGCGCGGCGGCCCTGGGGGGGAGGGCACGCAGCGGCTGCTGGCCAGCATGCTGGCCAATGACGAGGGGCAGATCGGCCTGCTGCAGCTGCTCGGCAACGGCCCGACCAATCCGCGCGCCGCGGCCAAGGTGCCGGCGGAGGCCCGCCAGTACAACCCGACCGATCCGGAGAACGCCAAGGTCCAGGTGCCGATCGACGGCAATTGGTGGGGCGCCAACTACGCGCAGGTGAACCAGGACTTCCTCGACACGGTCACGGGTTGAGCCGGATCGCCATCAAGTCCGGCGGGCCGGCGGCGCTGCCGGAATGGCGCGCCGGCTTCGCCGCCGCGGCGCCCGGGATCGAGGTCATCGGCTGGCAGGAGACGGGGGCGGAGCAGGCGGAGTACGCGCTGGTCTGGGATCCGGAGCCTGGGCGGCTCGCTGCCATGCGCAACCTGCGCTGCGTCTTCGGCGCCGGCGCGGGGGTGGACCTGATCACCGCCGATCCGGGGTTTCCCCGCGGCGTCCCGCTGGTCCGCATGGCGCCGCCGGAGGCCGCGCAGCGCATGGGCGAATACATCGCCTGGGCCGCGCTGCACCTGCTGCGCGACGGGCAGCGCATCGCGCGCCAGGAAGCGGCGCGGCACTGGGACGAGTTCCATGGCCGCTGCGCCTCGGACCTGCGTGTCGGGGTGATGGGCCTTGGTGTCATGGGGTTGAAGGCGGCGGAGATGCTGCGGGGGCTGGGCTTCGCCGTCAGCGGCTGGTCGCGGATGCGCAAGTCCGTGCCAGGCATGGACTGCTTCGCCGGTGACGCCGAGCTTGATGCGTTCCTTGCGCGCACCGATCTGCTGGTCTCGCTGCTGCCGGCGACGGAGGCGACGCGCGGCATCCTCTCCGCGCCGCTGCTGGCCCAACTGCCGCGCGGCGCGATGCTGGTGAATGCGGGGCGCGGCATGCATCAGCGCATCGACGACATCCTCGCCACGCTCGACAGCGGGCAACTCTCCGCCGCCGTGCTGGACGTGTTCGAGACCGAGCCGCTGCCACCCGATCACCCGGCCTGGACCCATCCGCGGCTGACCGTAACGCCGCACCTCGCCAGCACCCCGTCCCGCCCCGAACGCGCGCGCTTCGTCGCCGCGCAGATCGCACGGATCGAGCGCGGCGAGGCGCCCGCCCCCCTCTGGAACCCCGAGACCGGGTACTGACCGCCATGTTGCCACCGCCCGTCGCCCCGGACCCCGACCGCGTGCCTACCGAGCGCGAACTGCGCGAGGACCTCGCCGCCGCCTACCGGCTCATCGCGCTCTACGGCATGACCGACCTGATCTACACGCACCTGTCGGCCCGCATCCCCGGCGAAGGCCACCGCTTCCTGGTCAACCCCTATGGCATGCTTTTCGAGGAGATCACGGCAAGCGCCCTCGTCGTCGTCGACGCGGAGGGGGAGCCGGTGCAGGAGACCGCCTGGCCGGTGAACCCGGCGGGCTTCGTCATCCATTCCGCGCTGCATCTCGGCCGTGCCGATGCGCATTGCGTCATGCATACCCATACGATGGCGGGCATGACGGTGGCTGCGCAGAAGGGCGGGCTGCTGCCGCTGAACCAGATGAGCACGGAGTTCCACGGCCGCATCGCCTGGCACGATTACGAGGGCGTGGCGGACAGCGACAACATGTCGGAACGCGAGCGCCTGGTGCAGGACATGGGCGACAGGCCCTGCATGATCCTGCGCCATCACGGGCTGCTGACCGTGGGCCGCACCGTCGCCGAGGCCTTCTACTACATGTACTACCTGGAGCAGGCCTGCCGCATCCAGGTCTCCTGCCAGAGCACCGGCGCGGAGCTCGACATCCCGCCGACCCAGGTGGTGGAGCGGGCGCGGGCGCAGTTCAGCACCGGCCCGACCAAGGGCTGGCTGCCCTGGCAGGCGCTGCGGCGGAAGCTGGACCGCGAGCAGCCGGACTACAGGGCTTGAGCACGGCGCTTGCCCTGACCGGCCTGACGAAGCGCTACGGCAGCTTCGTCGCGGTCAACGACGTCTCGCTGGCGGTGGAGGCGGGATCATTCCTGACCCTCCTCGGCCCCTCCGGCAGCGGCAAGACCACCGTGCTGATGATGATCGCCGGCTTCACCGAGCCGAGCGCAGGGCGCATCACCCTCGACGGCCGCGACATCACCGACGTGCCGCCCGAACGCCGCGACTTCGGCAT
>JAIYAI010000221.1 GCA_027489135.1 Acetobacteraceae bacterium | reverse complement strand
GTGGCCCAGGGCACGCCGGAGCAGGTGGCGGCGACGGCGGGGAGCCACACGGGGGTGTTCCTGGCGCCGCTGCTGGCGCGGCAGGAGGCGGTGGCGGCGCCGGTCGCGAAGAAGACCAGGAAGAAGTAGGAGCGAGGCGTCGCCTTGCGCTCCACCCTTGGAGCGCACGGCTGCGGTTGGGTGTTTGGACAACCGCCCTTGCGGCGTTGGATGATTCCTCCTGCTTGACGCGGACGCGCCTGTTCGAGTGCACTTCGATGACGCGTGTTTGCGCGGTACCGTGGCAATCGCCGTCCCTTGGCGGGCAACGACCCGCGCGCCGCTGCGGCCAGGATCGCTGGCGGCCCTTTCGCGCTGGACAAGCAGCAGGAGCCAATCGTGGTATCTCGGCGGATCGACGGAGCGGCGGACGCGGACCTGATCGACCTGGCCGCGCGGCTCGGCCCGGGCCTGGCGGCAGAGGTCCGCGGGCATCGGGGTCGAGACACGCTGCACGGGGGGGACAGGTCCGACCGGCTGGTCGGCGGCTTGGACGCCGACCAGGTGTTCGGCCGGGACGGAGACGACGTGCTACGCGGCTCCGCGGGCAACGACACGATCGATGGCGGGCTCGGGAGCGATGCCCTGCGCGCAGGTGCCGGGGACGACATCCTGGCGCACCGCCTGCTCGTCGGCGAGCGTTGGAACCACCTGCGTGGCGGAGACGGGACGGACACATTCCTGCTTCGGCTCAGCGAGAGCCAGGCCATGGATCCCGTGGTGATGGCGGAACTGGATCGGCTGCGCGCGTTCCTCGGCGCCGGTCCAGCGCCCGATGACCTCTTTGCCTCGAGTACGCTCGCCGTGAAGGTGTCGGGCATCGAGACGCTGCAGGTTGAGGTCGATCGCCCACGCAAGCGACTTCGCAAGGTGGACCTGGACGACATCGCCTCGGGCGACGGAGGGTTCAAGATCATCGGCGAGGCGCCTTTCGACCAAGCTGGACGGCGTGTTGCCTCCGCGGGCGACGTGAACGGCGATGGGCTGGCCGACCTCATCATCGGCGCCTCGAACAATGGCGCGGGTGGGCCAGTGAGCGGCGCTGCCTATGTCGTGTTCGGCAAGACCGATAGCGGTACGGTGGACCTCGATGCAGTCGCCGCGGGTGTCGGCGGCTTCAAGATCGTCGGTGAGAAGACCTTCGATGAAGCGGGGGTGGGGGTATCGTCGGCAGGGGACGTGAACGGAGACGGGTTGGCTGACCTGATCGTCGGAGCACCGTCGCCCTTCAACGACGATGGGCCGGAGAGCGGTGCTGCCTACGTCGTATTCGGCAAGGTCACCGGCGAGACCGTGGACCTTGACGCCGTAGCCGCCGGCATCGGTGGCTTCCGGATGCTCGGCGAGGCGGATAACGACACGGCAGGGTGGTCGGTCTCATCGGCAGGGGATGTGAATGGGGACGGGCTGGCCGATGTCCTCGTCGGCGCAGACGGCAATGACGGCGGGGGGGATCGCAGTGGTGCCGCCTATGTCGTCTTTGGCAAGCAGGATGGCAGCGACGTGGACCTCAAAGAGGTCGCTGCCGGCATCGGCGGTTTCAAGATCATCGGCGATGCGAAGCAAAGCGACGCCGGTAACGAGGTCTCCTGGGTTGGCGACCTTAACGGCGACGGACTGGCAGACCTTCTGGTGGGAGCCCCGGGAGGAAGGTTTGGGGCCGCCTTCATCGTATTTGGCAAGGCGAGCGGTGAGGCAGTTGACCTGGCGGCCGTCGCTACAGGCATCGGCGGCTTCAAGATCATCGGCGAGGCGGGTGGGGATGAAGCCGGCGTCGCGGTTTCCGGAGCTGGGGATGTGAATGGTGACGGGCTGGCTGACCTGATCCTGGGTGCCCCGTTCCATGGCGTCGGCCTGGGGACGGGCGCCGCGTATGTCGTGTTCGGCAAGACGGGTACGGCGGCGATCGGCCTCGATGCCGTGGCACGCGGAGAAGGCGGCTTCAAGATTTTGGGCGAGCCATATCCGGACGGTGCCGGCTGGTCGGTCTCGGCCGCCGGGGACATGAATGGCGATGGGCTGGCGGACCTGCTTGTCGGGGATCCCAACGACAACCTCCTTGGCCGTTGGAGCGGCGCCGCCTACCTCGTGTTCGGAAAGACAGATGGCGACGTGGTGCACCTCGCCGATGTCGCATCGGGTATCGGAGGGGTGAAGATCATCAGCGAGGATCGCAATGATGGTGTCGGGCATTCAGTTTCAGCTGCCGAAGACGTGAACGGCGATGGGTTGCCGGACCTCTTGCTTGGCGCGGACGGCAATGATGCTGGGGGGATCGGCAGCGGTGCCGCGTACGTGGTGTATGGCCGCACCGATTGGATTGTCTGAGGGCTGCAAAGATCATGGCGCGGGCTGAGATCGGGGATGCGCGGGGCGTAACCCTGTGCTCCCCGCAGCCGAATCCCGCGCATGCTCCGCATCGCGCTCCTCGCCCTCCTCGCCGCCACGCCTGCCACCGCCCAGCCGCTGCGCGTCATGGACAGCACCCCCGCCGCCCGCAGCGTCATGGACGGCGCCCGGCAGGAGGTCTTCGTCCGCTTCGACCACCCCGTGGACCACAACGCCTCGCGCCTCGAGATCCTGCAGGGCGAGGCGGTGCTGCGCGTCCTGCGCCCCCGCCTCGGCGCCTCGCCCGATACGCTCTACGCCGCGACCGGCGGCCTGCCCCCGGGCGCCTATGCGCTGCGCTGGGTTGCCCGGTCGCAGCGCGACGGCACGATGACCGAGGGCCGGCTCGACTTCACCGTGCGATGACGCGGAGGGGCGGCTCGACGTCACCATGCGATGACGGGCTACCGGTAGGAGCGGTACGGGCCGCCCCAGCCGCCCCGCGGTCCGGCATGGGCGTAGCCAGGCCCCGGCGCCCGCCAGCCCCCGCCGTGGTAGCCGTAGCGCCCGGCCGGATAGGCGACGCAGGCGGAGGCGCCGAGCGCCACGGCGGTGAGGACGAGCGCGGCGCGGAGGATGCGGGGGACACGGCGGTTCATGGGAACCTCCTGGGCGGGAGGGGGGTGGTTGTCCCGCCACGGCCGGGATCACACCGCGCCGGCGTGTCGACATCGCAGCGGAAGCAGGGTGTTCCCGCGGCAGCCGCGCCGCAATCACGCCGCGAAGGCGGCTTCCAGCTTCGCCAGCATCTTCGCCTCCGCATCGGAGATCGTCCGCCCGAGCCCGAAGAACCCGCCCGAGGCCTCCGCCACGGCGCGCAGGTCGCCGAGCAGATGCGCCCGGAAGGCCGCGCACCCGGACGTGTCGAGCTGCGCCACCACCGCCCGCACATAACCGGCCCAGATGTCGAACAGCGCCGGCGGCGGCGCCCGGTGCAGCCACCCCTCCAGCAGGTCCTGCGCACGGCCGCGGCCCGACAGGTGCGCCCCCGCGGCGGCCTTGAGGATCACGGCGCGCTCCGCGGGGTCCACCGCGCCATCGGCCCACCCAACCAGCAGCAGCGGCACCAGGGACAGCGCCGCCAGGCCCTCCG
>JAIYAI010000005.1 GCA_027489135.1 Acetobacteraceae bacterium | reverse complement strand
TTCCGCCACATCCTGCCGCAATGCATCGCGCCCTACCTGATCCTGGCGACCGCGCATCTCGGCGTGGCCATCATCATCGAGGCCTCGCTCGGCTTCCTCGGCGTCGGCATTCCGCCGCCGACGCCGACCTGGGGCAACATGCTGGCCGACAGCCTGAATGCGGGCCTGGTGCCGCCCTGGTGGCTGGTGCTGTTCCCGGGGCTGGCGATCACGCTGACCGTGCTCGCCTTCAACCTGCTCGGCGACGGCATCCGCGACATGCTGGACCCGCGGCTGAGGGGCGCCGTCTAGAGCAGATCGCCGAAAAGCGGCATCGCTTGAAGGCCTGAATCTGCTCTGAAATCAATGAGCTAGCCGGGCAGCGCCAGGGGCAGCCTGGGCCCGCCATCGTGCAGGTGACAGGCCACCTGGTGGCCGGGCGTCACCTCCCGCAGCGCCGGTTCCTCGCTGCGGCAGCGGTCATGCGCATAGGCGCAGCGCGGGTGGAAATGGCAGCCCCGGGGCCGGTTGATCGGGCTCGGCACGTCGCCGACCAGCGGCTTCCGCCGCGCCTTCCGCCCGCCCCCGGGCCGCACCTTCGGCACCGGCACCGCTTCCAGCAGCGCCTCCGTGTAGGGATGCAGCGGCGCGTCGAAGAGCGTCGCGCGGTCCGTCAGCTCGACGATGCGGCCGAGATACATCACGGCGACGCGGTGGCTGATATGCTCCACCACCGCGAGGTCGTGGCTGACGAACAGGTATGAGAATCCGAACTCGTCCTGCAGGTCCATCAGCAGGTTCAGGATCTGCGCGCGGATCGAGACGTCAAGCGCCGAGACGGGTTCGTCGCAGACGATCAGCTCCGGCCCGAGCGCCAGGGCGCGGGCAATGCCGAGGCGCTGGCGCTGGCCGCCGCTGAACTCGTGCGCGTAGTTCTGCTGCTGGTCCGGGCGCAGGCCGACGCGGGCGAAGAGCGCCGCGACCTTCTCCCGCCGTTCCGCGGCGTTGCCGATGCCGTGGATCACCAGGGGCTCACCCACGATATCGCCCGCCGACATGCGCGGGTTGAGCGAGGCGTAGGGATCCTGGTGGATCATCTGCATGCGCTGGCGGAAGGGCAGCATCGCCGCACGATCCAGCCCCGCGATGTCCGTGCCGCGGTAGCTCACGCGCCCCGCCGTCGGCTCGATCAGCCGCAGCAGCAGGCGCCCCGCGGTGGACTTGCCGCAGCCGCTCTCGCCCACCAGGCCCAGCGTCTCCCCAGGTGCGATGGCGAAGTCGAGCCCGTCGACCGCATGCACCTCGCCGGCCTTGCCGCCGAAGAGGCCGCGCTGGATCGGGAAGCTCTTGCGCAGCCCCTCGACCGCAATCAGTGGCTCCACCGCGGCGCTCATGCCGCCATCCCTTCGGCGCCAGCACCGGCATGCCAGCAGGCGACCAGGTGGTCGGCGCGGCGATGCTCGGACAGCGGCGGCGTCGCCTGGCGACAATGCGCGTCCGCCATGGGGCAGCGCGGTGCGAAGCGGCAGCCCTGCGGCATCTTCAGCAGCGACGGCACCATGCCCTTGATCTCGGTCAGACGCGGCCGCTGCGCCCCGGCATGCGCGGCCTCATCCAGCCGCGGCAGGCTGCCGAGCAGGCCGCGTGTATAGGGATGGGCCGGATTGTTGAAGAGCTCGGCGACGGGTGCTTCCTCGACCTTGCGGCCGGCATACATCACCACCACGCGGTCGGCGTTCTCCGCGACGACGCCCATGTCGTGGGTGACCAGCAGCACCGCGGTGCCGAGCCTGTCCTGCTGGTCGCGGATCAGGTCGAGGATCTGCGCCTGGATCGTGACGTCGAGCGCCGTCGTCGGCTCGTCCGCGATCAGCACCTTGGGCGAGCAGGAGAGCGCCATGGCGATCATCACGCGCTGGCGCATGCCGCCCGAAAGCTGGTGCGGATAGCTGTGCGCCCGGCGCTCGGGGTCGGGGATGGAGACGCGGCGGAGCATGTCGATCGCCCGCTCCATCGCCTGGGCCCGGTCGACGCCCTGGTGCAGCGCGATGGCTTCCGCGATCTGCTTGCCCACGGTGTAGAGCGGGTTGAGCGAGGTCATCGGCTCCTGGAAGATCATGCCGATCTCGTTGCCGCGCAGCGCCTCCATCTCGGTCTCGCTGAGCGCCAGGATGTCGCGGCCACCGAACAGGATCTTCCCGCCGGCGATGCGCCCCGGCGGGCTGGCGACGAGGCGCAGGATCGACAGTGCCGTCACGCTCTTGCCGCAGCCGCTTTCGCCGACGACGCAGAGCGTCTCTCCCGCGCGGACGGAGAAGGAGACGCCGTCGACGGCGGCGACCGGCCCGACGGGCGTGGCGAATTCGGTGCGCAGGTCGATGATGTCGAGGACGGGGGGCGCCTCCGTGGCCGGCGCCCCGGCGGGGGCCTGCACGCCCGGCACGGTCTGATTCACGGCGTGACTTCCTCCCTCGTCGGCGTGTAGCCTTTGGCCGCGACGGTAACACGTTGCCGCCCTTGCTCAACAGGGGGCGGGGCTGGCGGACTGCCGGCGGAAGCAAGGAAAGATGCGTGCCGGACATGCGGCACGCCAGGGAGGATATGTTCGATGCAGGACAAGACCACGCCCCGTGGCGGCTGGAGCCGTCGCCGTGTGCTGGAGACCGGGGCGCTGGCCGGCGGTGCCGCGGCGGCGACGGCCCTTGGGCTTACGCCGGATCTCGGGCTCGCCGCCGACGTGCCGTTGGAATACGACGGGCGGAGCTTCCAGCTCGCGCCGCCGGAGCCCAACCCGAAGCGCGGCGGCGTCATGCGCTACGTCATCACGACGCGCCCGCCGCATTTCGACCTGCACCAGTCCGGCACGATCAACAATCTTGGCGCGATGGGCTGCCTGTTCGACAACCTGATCCGCCGCGATCCGCGCGATTCCGGGCAGACCATCATCCCGGACCTCGCGCATAGCTGGAAGGTCAGCCCGGACGGCAAGACCTATACCTTCTTCCTGCGTGAAGGCGTCCAGTTCCACGACGGCGCGGAACTGACCGCCGAGGACGTGAAGGCGACCTACGACCGCATCCACAAGCCGCCGCAGGGTGTTTCCATCCCACGCAGCGTGCTCTTCGCGGCGGTCGAATCCATCACGGCGCGGGACAAGCTGACCGTCGAGTTCAAGCTGGCCGCCCCGCGGCCGGTGAACTTCATGATGAGCGCCTTCGCCTCCGGCTGGAACGTCATCTTGCGCAAGAAGACGCTTGAGGACAACAACTACAACCTACGCCGCGTCGTGAACTACCCGGGCACCGGCCCCTTCCGCCAGGTCCGGCGGGTGGAGAACGAAGTCTGGGTGATGGAGAAGAACCCGAACTACTGGAACCGCGGGCTGCCCTATCTCGACGGCATCGAGTTCTATCACGCGCTGCCCTTCTCGCCGGAACTCGGCTCCGCGGTGCTGTCCAACCGCGGCGACTACGGTCGGATCATGGATCCCGTCTCGGGCCGGCGGATCAAGGCCAATCCGCAGATGTCGATGGCGCAGTTCAACCAGAGCGTGATCCAGGCGACCTGGGTGAATGCGAAGAAAACCCCACTTGGCGACCCGCGGGTG
>JAIYAI010000192.1 GCA_027489135.1 Acetobacteraceae bacterium | reverse complement strand
CGGCGCGAATTCGGGCGTTCCATGGGGTCCGGTCCTCAACTCATGTTCTGGTCAGGCAGCGGGGCGGTCGCGACGGATGCAGCGGAAGCCGATATGGCTCATGCCGCTGTCCACCATCTGCGCGTGACGTGCCGCGGGGCGGTAGCGCCGGCAGTAGGACGGCGCGCAGAGGAAGCTGCCGCCCTTGACCACCTTGCGGGGAATGCGGATGGCCGGCGTCGCCGGGTCGAAGGACCCCTCCATTGCCGGGCCGCGCGGGTCGGTCGGGCCGCAGCAGGGCTTGTCCGGGTCCGCGGCATGGCGCGTGGCGAACCAGTCTGTCGTCCACTGCCAGACATTGCCGGCCATGTCGTAGAGGCCAAAGCCGTTGTGCGGATAGGACGCGACCGGCGCGGTCAGGTCGTAGCCGTCATCCGCGTCGTTGCGCCACGGGAAGGGGCCCTGCCAGGTATTGGCCATGTGCAGGCCGTCGGGGGTCAGCTCGTTGCCCCAGACGAACTCCTTGCCCTCTGAGCCACCGCGCGCGGCGAACTCCCACTCCGCCTCGGTCGGCAGCGCCTTGCCGGCCCAGCGTGCATAGGCCTCGGCGTCCTCGTAAGCGACCTGGATCACGGGATGGTCGGCGCGGTCGTCATTGTCGCTGCCGGGACCTTCGGGATGGCGCCAGCAGGCGCCGGGCACCCAGCACCACCAGTTGCGGTAGTCCCGCGTGTCCACCGGTCCCTCGGTGCCGGTGAAGACCAGGCAGCCAGGCTGCAGGTTCTCCGCCGTCGCGCCGGGATACAGCGCGGGATCGAGCGGGCGCTCCGCCACGGTGACATAGCCGGTGGCGGCGACGAAGGCGGCGAACTGCCGGTTCGTCACCGTCGTCTCGTCCATCCAGAAGGGCCCGACGGTGACGCGGTGCGCCGGACCTTCCTCCGGATAGTGGCGGTCGGATCCCATGAGGAAGCTGCCGCCCGGGATGCGGCGCATGCCGATCAGCGTGCCACCGTGGCCGCCCGTCGCGCCGCTCTCGTCCATGCGGCCTGCTCTCCCCGTCATGCGGCGGAGGATGGGCGCGCGGCAGGCGCGCCGGCTATTCACAATCCGGCAAGTTGCGCTTGTCGCACCAGCAACGTCTAATGCATCCCATGCTGGAGGTTCGCGACCTCGAACTCGTCGTGACCATCCTGCGCGAGGGCAACCTCGCGCGCGCCGCGCGTGTGCTCGGGCTCGGGGCTCCGGTGCTGTCGCGCCGACTTGCCGATCTCGAGCACCGACTGGGCGGCGCGCTCTTCGTGCGCGGCAATGCAGGCGTGCAGCCGACCAACCTTTGCCGCACGCTCACCGCCGATGCGCAGGACATCCTCGACCGGATGCAGTCGCTCAAGAACCGGCTGTCCGCGACGCGCGGCCGGCAGACCGAGGATCTGCGCGTCGCCGCCGGCTTCTATGTCTGCGAGACAAGCGTGCTGCCGGCGGCGGCGGCGATGTTCGGCGCCTGGCCCCGGCTGCGGCTGAGCGTGACCGCGATGAACTGGACGGCGGTCGCCGATACGGTGCGCGAGCGCGAGTCCGATCTTGGGGTGCTGGAGATCTCCGACCTCGGCGAGGAGGTGGGGGATCTCGTGGTCGAACCGCTGCGCGAGCATCCTGCCTTCTTCGCCGCGCGCGCCGGACACCCCCTGGCGTGCCGCGCGGGACTGACGCTGGCCGATATCCTGGCTTATCCGCTGGTCCTGATCGGGCGCGCGCCGAAGCAGTACGTCGCGCTCTTCGCGGCGGCGCGCGAGGCGGCGCAGGCCGGCGGGCCGGTGCATGCCGCCTTCCCCGCCCTGCAGCATGAAAGCCCGAGCCTGGCGCTGCGCACCGTCGCGCTGTCCGACGCGCTGGTCGGCGTGACGGCCCCGATGGCGGAGGTCGCGCTGCGTGCCGGCGCCATCACCATCCTGCCCTGGCACGAGCCGTGGACCTTCATGCGCTTCGGCATCATCCAGGCGCGCGGGCGCCGCCTGTCGCCGGCGGCGGGGCACTTTGCCGCGGCCCTGCGTGCGGCAGACCTGGAGGCCTGGCGGGCGGGCCAGGCCATGCTGGCGCGGGTGGAGTCGACGAAGGCGGGGCACTCGGTCGCCGTGTGACGCCAGGATTGCCCGGGAAGGAATTTTTTCCTTGTATTTCCCGCCCCGATCCGGCCTCCTGCCCTGTCCCGCCGGAGGCCCCCGCCATGACCCTCTCCGTCCCCACCCCGCACCCCTCGGCGCCGATCTCCCGCAGACCCGCCCATTTGTCCGCCCGGACGGGCAGGGCCCTGATCCGCCTCCAATTCTCCCAGACGCATGATCGCCGGGCCCGACCCGCCGATTTGTCCGGCGCATCGCCCTATCCCCTGATCCACCGCGATAATCGCCCCGGCTACACCCGCACCAGCGCCAGCAGCGCCGAAACCACCGCCAGCGCCGCCGCCAGCGGCCCGAAGGCCCAGAAGCCGAAGCCCGCCATCACCCAGCCGCCGAACATCGCCGCCCCCAGCCAGCCGATGCTCGCCGAGGTCACGTTCAGCCCGAGCACGGTGCCGCGCACCTCCTCCGGCACGTTGGCGAGCGCGGCCATCAGCGACGGCCGCGCGATGGCATTGAGGAAGATGTACGCGAAGCCGAGCGCCACCGTCGTCGCCAGACCCGGGGTCCAGAGAAACAGCGCCAGCGCCGCGACCGCCGAGGCCAGCATGGCGCCGGCGAAGACATGCAGCCGGTTCGGCAGCCGGTCGGCCAGCTGCCCGCCTGCGATGGTGCCGAAGATGTTGCCGAGTGCGAAGAGCGCCAGCGGCAGCGCGACCCCGGCCGGCGTCAGGTCGTACGTCACCTGCAGGAAGGTGGCGAAATACACGGAGGCGAGGCCGAAGCAGATCCGCTCCGCCGTGCCCATCGACAGCAGCCGCACCACCGGCCCCGTCAGCGCCGAGGCCTGCGAGCCGCGCCGCGCGCTGCCGCCCCCGCCGGCATCCGGGGCCGGCCGCAGCGTCGTCAGGAACAGGCCCAGCATGGCGGCGACGGACAGCACCGCCAGCACCTCCATCACGCCGCGCCAGCCGATCCCGGCGCCGATGAAGGCCGCCATCGGCACGCCGACCAGGAGCGTCAGCGACTGCCCCGCCATCACCCAGCCGAGCGCCCGCCCGCGCTGGCGGTCCACGGTGCGCGCGCTGGCCTCGGCCATCACCACCCCGGTGAAGGCGCCGGCGAAGGCGCCCGCGACGGTCGCCCAGAAGGCGACCCCCCAGAAGCCCGGCGACCAGGCAACGCCCAGCATGCAGCCCGCGAGGCCGAGCGGCCCGCCGAGCAGGAAGGGCCGCCGCCCGATCCGGTCCGACCACCGCCCCGCGAAGAGCGAGCTCACCCCCCAGCAGACCGAGGTCGTCGCCATCAGGTTGGCGATCATCGGCACCGTGGTGCCGAGGTCGCGCGCCATGTCGATCAGGAACGGCGCCCGCGCCGCGCCGGAGGAGGAGGCCGCGAACATCGCGAGGCAGCAGGCCGCCAGCACCGCCCAGGGCATGCGCGGGGTGGCGACGTCGCGGGCGGTGTCGGGCATGCCACGGGCTTTAGGCCCGAATCCGCGCGGGCGGCAGTACCGCCGACGCAGGGCTGCCCGGCCGTCGCCCGGCCGCGCGCTACAGGAAGCGCTTGGCCAGCATCATGTGGCAGCCCTTGTTGCCGTCCACCGTCTGCGTCACGCGCAGGTCGCCGATCAGCGAGCACAGCATGTAGGCCTGGTTGCGCGAGAGGTTGGTGCGGCGGCAGATCTCCCGCACCATCTCCCGCACCGCCTGCTTAGCGGCGTCGTCGAGGTCCTCGTCGATGCCGATGCTGATCAGATGGGTCGCGTTCTCCGCGAAGGGCAGCGCGTAGGAGAGGTCCTTGCGGACGGTCAGGCGGAAGCTGCCCTCCAGCGCCGTCTCCAGCGCGCAGATGCAGACCTCGCCATCGCCCTGCACGCCATGGCCGTCACCGGCATAGAACAGCGCGCCCTCGGCGAAGACGGGCAGGTAGAGCGTGGTGCCCGGCTTCAGTTCCTTGTTGTCCATGTTGCCGCCGAAGCTGCGCGGGATGTTGGTGCTGACCTTCCCCCAGTTCGCCGGCGGCGCCGTGCCGATGACGCCGAAGAAGGGGTCGAGCGGCAGCTCGGTGCCCCAGGGCAGGGCACAGGTGCCCTTCGCGCGGTCGATCGGCGGGGGGATGG
>JAIYAI010000059.1 GCA_027489135.1 Acetobacteraceae bacterium | reverse complement strand
CCGGATGACCAGATTTCGAGGGTCATCCGCGCCCGCGCCCGGCCCCGGCCCCCCTTGGCCAGCCTGGGTCGCAGCACTACCTCGGCAGCAACGAAACGGGCGCGATCCGGCGCCCGCGGGGGAGACGCATCCATGAACCGCAAGCCCGGCCCGATCTTCGGCCGCCGCACCACGCTTGGCCTCGGCGCCGGGGCGCTCGCCGCCGGCCTCGCGCCGCGCCTGGCCACGGCGCAGGGCCGCTACCCGGACCGCCCCGTCACCATGATCGTCGGCTTCCCGCCCGGCGGGCAGACCGACCTCGCAGCCCGGGTGTTGCAGCAGCCCCTCTCCGCCGCGCTCGGCCAGACCATGCCGATCGACAACCGTGGCGGCGCCGGCGGCAACATCGCAACGGAGCAGGTGCTGCGCGCCCGGCCCGATGGCTACACGCTGCTGGTCGGCAATGTCGGCACCTTCGTGCTGAACCCGCACACCATGCCGTCCATGGGCTTCGATCCGCTGGAGCTGACGCCGATCGGCATCATGCTCTCCTCGCCGCTGGTGCTCGCCGTGCATGCCTCCGTGCCTGTCCGCACCTTCGCGGAGTGGCGCGCCTGGGTGCAGGAGGCCTCGCCGCGCGGCGGCATCGACATGGCGACGACCAGCGCCGGCGGCGCGGTGCACGTGGCGTCGGAGCGCCTGCGCAGCGTCATCGGCGGGCCCAACATCAACCTCGTGCACTACCGGGGCAGCGGGCCGGCGCACCAGGATTTCCTGGCCGGGCGCTTCCCGACCATGATGGACGCGCCGTCGCTGCTGCACCCCTTCGTGCAGACCGGGCAGATCCGGCCGATCCTGGTCTCCTCCGACAAGCCGAACCCGGCCTTCCCGGGCGTGCCGACCTCGGCCGAGGCGGGGGTGGCGGAGTTTATCTTCAACGGCTGGATCGGGCTGTTCGGCCCGCGCAACCTGCCGCCCGAGATCGTCGCGCGGCTGAGCGCGGCGCTCGACGAGGCCTGCAAGGACCCGACGGCGCGGGAGCGCCTGGTCTCCCGCGGCGATGAGATCGGCGGCGGCGTCTCGCCCGCCGCCTTCGTCGCGCAGATCAAGCGCGAGCACGCGCTGTGGGGCGAGGTGATCCGCGCGAACAACATCCGCGCGGAGTAGAGGGCGTTGTCGCGGGGGGAAGAAGACACTTCTTCCCCCCGGAGCCCCCTATCATCGTCTTCTGGCACCTGTCCTTCGTGGACCGGGCCGCGTGCCAGAAAGGATGCAGGGGCGTGCCGCGGGGCGGCCCCGCATCACCCCCTGCCGCGATACGGCGGCACGCCCTGGTCGGGGATCCAGACCCCGGCCGGGGCCTCGCCCGATTGCCAGAAGACGTCGATCGGGATGCCGCCACGCGGGTACCAGTAGCCGCCGATGCGCAGCCAGGTTGGCGCGATGGCCTCCACCAGGCGGAGCGCGATCGCCACGGTGCAGGCCTCGTGGAAGGCGCCGTGATTCCGGAAGGCGGAGAGGTAGAGCTTCAGCGCCTTGCTCTCCACCAGCCAGGCGTCGGGCACGTAGTCGATGACGAGATGCGCGAAGTCGGGCTGGCCGGTCAGCGGACAGAGCGAGGTGAACTCCGGTGCCGTGAAGCGCACGCAGTAGCGCTGGCCCGGATGCGGGTTGGGCACGCGTTCCAGCCGCGCGGCCTCGGGGCTCGCCGGCACGCCGGTGGTGTGCTGGCCGAGCAGGGTCAGGCCGGACGTATCGGTGGTGGCCTCGGTCATTGCTCCGCCTCCATGGGGGGCACGTCCCCCGCCGCCCAGCCCGCTTCCAGCGCTGCGGCGTGCGCCTCGAACCGCCCCTCCAGGATCGCCGCGCGCAGGCCGCGCATCAGGTCCTGGTAGTACTGGATGTTGTGCCAGGTCAGCAGCATCGGCCCGAGCATCTCCTCCGCCTTGAAGAGATGATGCAGGTAGGCCCGGGAGTGCTTCGCGCAGGCCGGGCAGCTACAGCCGGGGTCGACCGGCCGTGGGTCCTCGGCATGCCGCGCGTTGCGCATGTTCAGCACGCCGCGGCTGGTATAGGCGCGGCCGGTGCGGCCGGAGCGCGTCGGGATCACGCAGTCGAACATGTCGACGCCGCGCCGGACCGCGCCGACGAGATCGCCCGGCGTCCCCACCCCCATCAGGTAGCGCGGCGCATCGCTGGGCAGCAGCGGCGCCGTCACGTCGAGCGTGGCGAACATCGCGTCCTGCCCTTCGCCCACCGCCAGGCCGCCGATGGCGTAGCCCTCGAAGCCGATCGCGCGCAGCGCCGCGACGCTTTCCGCCCGCAGCGCGGGGTAGGTGCTGCCCTGGACGATGCCGAAGAGCCCGTAGCCCTCCCGCGGCACGAAGGCCTCGCGGCAACGCGCGGCCCAGCGCATGGAGAGGCGCATGGACACCGCCGCCTGCTCCTCGGTCGCGGGATAGGGCGTGCATTCGTCGAGGCACATGGTCACGTCGGCATCCAGCAGATGCTGGATCTCGATGCTGCGCTCCGGCGTCAGGCGGTGCTTCGATCCGTCGACATGGCTGCGGAAGGTGACGCCGCCCTCGTCCATCTTCCGAAGCTCGTTCAGGCTCATCACCTGGTAGCCGCCGGAATCCGTCAGGATGGCGCCGGGCCAGTCCATCATCCGGTGCAGCCCGCCGAGCCGCCCGACCCGCTCGGCGCCGGGGCGCAGCATCAGGTGGTAGGTGTTGCCCAGCACCATGCGCGCGCCGGTGGAGCGCACCGCATCGGCGGTCATCGCCTTGACCGTGCCGGCGGTGCCGACCGGCATGAAGACGGGTGTCTCGATAGCGCCGTGCGCCGTGTGCAGCACGCCGGCCCGCGCCGCGCCGTCCTGCCCGGCCTGCGTCCAGTGGAGCGTCACTTCGCGTGCTCCAGCAGCGAGGAATCGCCGTAGCTGTAGAAGCGGTAGCCCTCCGCCACGGCATGCGCATAGGCGGCGCGCATCCGCTCCGTGCCCGCGAAGGCGGAGACCAGCATGAACAGCGTGCTTTTCGGCAGATGGAAGTTCGTCATGAGCAGGTCGGCCGCACGGAACCGGTGGCCCGGCAGCAGGTAGAGATCCGTCAGCCCGCGGAAGGGCCGCACCGCCCCCTCGGCTGTTGCCGCCGTTTCCAGCAGCCGGAGCGCGGTGGTGCCGATCGCGACGATGCGCCGCCCCGCCGGACGCGCTGCGTTGATCATCGCGGCGGCCGCCTCCGTCACCTCGCCCCATTCGGCGTGCAGGCGGTGGGCGTGCGGGTCCTCCGTGCGCATCGGCAGGAAGGTGCCGGCGCCGACATGCAGCGTCACGGTCGCACGCCTGACCCCACGCGCCTCCAGCGCCGCCAGCAGGCGCGGCGTGAAGTGCAGGCTGGCGGTAGGGGCGGCGACGGCGCCGGGGCGCTCGGCGAAGATGGTTTGATAGTTGCTCAGATCCTCGGGCGTGGGGCCGTTCGGGCGATGGATGTAAGGCGGCAGGGGCACCTCGCCGGCCTGCTCCAGCGCCGCGGCAAGGGCCGCCTGGTCCGGGCCGAAATCCAGCATCACCGTGCCGTCGCCAGCATTCTCGACGACGCGGGCGGTGCAATCGGCCGCGCCCTCGATCGCGACACTGTCACCGGCGCGCAGGCGACGGGCATTGCGCACCAGCGCCTGCCACAGCCCGGCCCCGTCGCAGCGGTTCAGCAGGATCTCGACCCGCGCCTCGCCACGGCGGCCATGCAGGCGCGCGGGGATGACGCGGGTGTCGTTCACCACCATCACGTCCCCGGGTTCCAGCAGCGACGGCAGGTCCAGCACGCCGCGATCCGCCACGCCGTCGCCGCGCACCACCAGCATGCGCGCGGCGTCGCGCGGCTGCGCGGGCGCCTGCGCGATCAACGCCTCGGGCAGGGCGAAGTCGAAATCGGCCGCCCGCAGCGGGGCGCCGGTGGGGGCGGGGAGGTCGGGCACGGCGGGCCGGTAGCCCCTGGGGACCCAGGTTGCAACACCGACGGGGTGGCGGGTCCGGGCCAGCCACCCCACTCTCAGCGCTGGACCGATCCGGAGCCCGGAATGCTGCGCTGCCTGCTTCTCCTCGTCCTGCTGCTGCCGGCGGCCGGGCGTGCCCAGCCCTTCACCTTCGCCGCCTTCGGCGACGTGCCCTATTGTCGCCCCGGCGACACCGGGGCCTGCGACCACCAGGTCGCCCGCGTCATCGCCCTGACCCAGGCGATCAACACCACCCACCCGGCCTTCACGCTGTTCCTGGGCGACACCAAGGGCGGCAGCGAGCACTGCACCGACGCCATCGTCTTCGACCGGACGCTGGAGTGGATGGGCCGCGTCGAGGGGCCGCTGGTCTACACGCCCGGCGACAACGAGTGGACCGATTGCTGGCAGGACCGCGCCGGACGCCATGACCCCATCGATATGCTCCGCCGCATCCGCCAGCGCTTCTTCGCGGAGGCCCGCAGCCTCGGCCGCGCGCCGATGGCGCTCACCCGCCAGGCGGATGTCTCACCGGCGCATGCGCTGTTCGTCGAGAATGCGCGCTGGTCCTGGAACGGCGTGACCTTCCTGACCGCGCATGTCGTCGGCTCCGACAACAACCGCCCGCCGGAGAGCGGGCCGCAGCCGCCGGGCGCGGCGGCGGAATGGCCGGTGCGCAACGCCGCCAACCTCGCCTGGATCGAGGCCGGCTTCGCCGAGGCCGCGCGCACCGGCAGCAGCGCCGTGGTGGTGGCGATCCAGGCCGACATCTTCTACCGCGACCGCTGCGGGCGCGGGACGGTGGCCGGCCACCTGGATACGCGGCGCGTCCTGGCCGAGCAGGCGCGGCGCTTCGGCAGGCCCGTGCTGCTGGTGCATGGCGACAGCCACTTCTTCCTGTCGGACCGCCCGATGCCGGAGGCGCCGAACCTGCATCGGCTGATGGTTCCGGGCGACCAGGACGTGCGCGCCGTGGTGGTGCGCGTCGACCCGGCCGCGGTTGAGCCCTTCGGCTTCGACCTGATCGGCGCGGCGGACCGGCCGGCGCGGGCGGGCTGTTAGGCTACACCTCTTCGATCGCGTCCACGCGGTCCGGATAGAAGGCGAGGTGCCCCTCGATCGCCGCCATGGCGGGGAAGGGGCTCTCGTAGCTCCAGACCGCGTTCTCGGCGCGGCGCCCGCCGGCCTCGATCGTGTAGTAGCTGGCATCGCCCTTGTAGGGGCAGTGGGTGGAGCGGTCCGTGCGCGCCAGCAGCGCCATCTCCGCATCCGCGCGCGGGATGTACTGTACGGGCTTGTAGCTCGCCTCCTGGAGGGTCAGGGCGCGGGTGGTCTCCGCGATCACCGTGCCGCCGAGCGTGACGCGCACCCGCTTCGGGTTCGGCGTGACGGTGATCGGATGGTCGGGGCCGGGCAGCTTCATGCGCTATGCTCCATCACGGAAGCGGAGAGACCAGCATGGCTGAACTCGATCTCGTGGTCACCAACTGCCGCCTGCCCGATGGGCGGGTGGGCCAGCACATCGGCGTGGGCGCGGATGGGCGGATCGCGGTGATCGCGGGCGGCGCGGCCCCGGCGGCGCGCCAGGTGCTGGATGCGGGCGGCGACCTCGCGCTGCCGGCCCTGGCGGATGCCCACCTGCATCTCGACAAGACGCTCTTCGGCCTGCCCTGGATCCCGCACGCCGCGGGGCCGACGCGCATGAGCCGGATCGAGACCGATGCGCGCGTCCTGCCCGGCCTGCCGCTGCCCACCGCCGAACGCGCCGCCGCGCTGATCCGGAAGGGCCTGGCGCACGGCACGCTGCACCTCCGCAGCCATGCCGACATCACTCCCGAATTCGGCCTCTCGGCGCTGGAGGCCACGCTGGCGGCGCGCGAGGCCTTCGCCCAGGCCTGCACCATCCAGGTCGTCGCCTTCCCCCAGGCCGGGGTGATGCGCGCCCAGGGCACGGTCGAACTGCTGGAGGAAGGGCTGCGGATGGGCGCCGACCTGCTCGGCGGGCTCGACCCCTGCGAGGTGGACCGCGACCCGAAGGGCCAGCTCGACGCGCTGTTTGCGCTGGCCGAGCGGTTCGGCGTCGGCATCGACATCCACCTGCACGAACCCGGCGAGATGGGCCTCTTCTCCCTGCAGGAGTTCTGCGCCCGGGTCCGCGCGCATGGCATGCAGGGGAAGGCCACGATCAGCCACGGCTTCTGCCTCGGCGGCATCATCGAATCGAAGCAGCAGGCCGCGGCGGCGATGATGGCGGAGGCCGGGGTGGCGCTGGCCACGCATGGCGCGGGCGGGGCGCCGCTGCCGCCGCTCGGCCTGCTGCGCGATGCCGGCGTCGGCATCCTCTGCGGCAACGACAACATGCGCGACACCTGGGGGCCCTACGGCACCGCGGACATGCTGGAACGCGCGGCGATCATCGGCTGGCGGTCGGACTGGCGCACCGACGACCGGCTGCACGCCATGTTCTCGATCATCGGCGCGGAGGCGTCGCGTGCGCTCGGCGTCGCGGAGCACGGGCTGGAGGTCGGCCGCCCCGCCAACCTGCTGACCCTGCCCGCCGAGGGCGTGCCGGAGGCCATCGCCCAGCACCCGCCGCGCCGGCTGGTGCTGTTCGAGGGCCGCCTGGTGGCGCGGGACGGGACGGCCCTCGTCTAGCCGGTTGGCTGGTCGCGCGATTCACGCCCTCGGTGATTTCACCTCGGACGATCGCGCTCTACAGCCGGTAGGCCTGCCGCGCGAGCAGCTTCCAATCGCTGCCCTGCTTCTGCCAGACCTGCAGCACGCCGATGCGGATCGGCGTGACCTTGCCTTCGCGATCCTGCGTCTCCGCGATCATCAGGTGGCGCACGATCGCGTCGCTGTTCGCCATCTCGATCGTCTGCTCGGTGGCATTGATGAAGCGGAACTGCGAGGCGCCGTTGACGACGTTGTCCACGTATTGCTGGCGGTTCTCGATGCGCCCGGCGGAGTGCCCGTAGCTGAGTTGCGGCGCCGTCAGCGCCTCCAGCTTCGCCTTGTCGCGCGCGACCATGGCCTTGTTCAGCGCATCGACGGCGACGGCGACGGCGGCCTGGTCGGACTGCTGGGCGAGGGCGGGGGCGGCGATCAGGGCCAGCGTCGATGCGGCCGCGAGACGGCGGGGTATGGTCATGGGGTTTCCTCCTGCGGGTCTTCTGCCCGTGGCGGAACTCTCCGACCCTTTGCCCCACCCGGCAAGCGTCAGGATTGGGACGCCTCCTGACGCCTTGGCGTCAGGACTTCGCGCCGGGCACGAGGCCCAATTCCATATCCTTTGCATGCTTCGTGGGGTCCCGCTGCTCGGGCGGGCCGTAGCCGCCGCCGCCCGGCATCTCCACCACCAGCCGCTCGCCGGCGGGGATGACCTGGAAGCCCTTGCCGCGGAACACCGTGCCGTTGGCGAGGGAGAGCTTGCCATTGGCGCCGGGCTCCCCGCCCTCCCGCCCGCGGGCCGGGTGATGCACGCGCTCGAAGGTGGCGAAGATTCCGAAGGGTTCCTTGTGGCGGTGCTCGACCTCCATCACCTGCCCGAGGCCGCCGCGCTG
>JAIYAI010000452.1 GCA_027489135.1 Acetobacteraceae bacterium | reverse complement strand
GCGCATCTTCGGCGGCAGCGCGATGAAGCAGAAGCTAGCCGCACCGGCCTGCGCGATCTCCTCCAGCATCAGGTTCTCGATGATGTGCACGCCGGCCTCGGCGAGGCAGTGCTGGTGCACGGGCAGTCGCTTCGAATGGTCCGGGTTTGGCAGCACCTCCAGCGCCATGTTGTCCGACCCGATCGCCACCACGCCCTGCTGCGTCAGCCACTGCGCCGCGGGCACGTCGATCCCCGGCGAGCCCGCCAGGTATTTCGCGTTGTCGACGTCGAAATAGCGCCCCCAGCCGGTGCGGATCATGGCGACGTCGCCGGGCTGGATGGTGATGCCGGCCTTCTCCGCGGCACCGGCGAGGTCTTCGGGCGTCACGACGCGCTTCGCCTCCAGATGCGGCCCGCCATCGAGGCCGGCGACATCCAGCAGCACGCCGCGGGTGATGATGGGCGGGATCTGCTCGACGCCGAGCTTCTCGAGCCCCCAGCCCGTCGTCACCTCCTCGCAGGCGAAGCCGTTGAAGAGCTGCATGCCCTTCGAGACATGGCCGAGCGCGTCGATATGCGTGCCCACATGCGCCGTCATCTCGATGCGCTCGATGTTGACGCCGGCCTCGTTGGTGAAGCCCATGCCGCGGGCGCGGCGGATGCTGTCCTTGGCGATCGCCCACATCGACATCAGGAAGGGCGTCTGGTTCGGCGCCATGGCCGGGGCGCCCATGCCGAAGACGTGGGAGAGATCGTAGGTCGCACCGGTCTTGATCGACTGCAGCGCGGCCAGCCGCCGCTCCGGCGTCAGGAGGTTGCCGGCGCCGAGCTGGTCATCCTTGCCCCAGCAGGCGCAGCCCCATTTGCCGTGGTCGTGCATGGCCATGTGCGTTTCCCCTCGCGTTGCGGGGAAGCTAGCCGCCCCGTTACCGGGGCGCCAGCCAGGCATCCTCCATCCGCCAGTGGTTGTAGATGCTGTTGCGCGCCAGGCTGATGCCGTTCACATGCGGCCAGCGGCAGGTGGCACCACCGGAGTGGTACAGGATCGGCCGCGCCACGTCGCGCTGGAGCTGGATGTCGATCTCCCGCACCAGTCGCCGCCGCGCCTCAGGGTCCACCGTCGCCGACTGCTGCTCCATCCGGGACTGCAATTCGCGGTTGCAGTAGCGGGAGTAGTTGCGGTCGCCGCCGCAGAGGTAGTTCTCGAACAGGATCACATCCGGGTCGTCGATGGCGCTGCCGTTCTGGTTCATCGCCAGAGCCCAGCCGCCCCGCTGCAACTGCGTGTACCAGAGCGCGGTGTCGAGGGTCTGCAGCTCGGCCTCGATGAAGATCTGCTTGAGCTGGTCGATCATGATCACCGCGGGGTCGCGGTAGCTTGGGATGTCTCGGGTGATGACCTTCACGCGCAGCGGATTCTGCGGCCCGTAGCCGGCGGCCTGCATCAGCTTGCGCGCCGCCTCGCGTCGCTCTGCCACCGTGCCGGTCCACCCCTCAACGCCCGCCTCGGCGAGATCCTGCGCGGTGACGCCCCAGCGCCCCGCGGGTGGCACCAGCATCGCGCCGCCGAGGCCATTCCGACCCTCGCTCAGGATGTCGACATAGGCCTGGTGGTCGATCGACAGCGCCACGGCCCGGCGGATGTCGTGGTTGTCGAAGGGCGCGGTCTCGCGGTTGATCAGGATCTGGTTGGTGACGTTGGAAAGGTTGAACTGGCAGATCGTCGTCGGCGCCTGCGCCGCAAGGTCGCGCATCAAGGGCGCGGTGACGTCGGTCGAGAAGGTGAGGTCGAACTCCCCCGCGGCGAAGGCGAGGATGCGGGTGGAGCGGTTGCGGATGATCCGGAAGGTGATGCCGTCGAGGTATGGCCGGCTCTCGCGCCAGTAGGTCGGGTTGCGCGTCAGCTCGATCGACTGGTTCGGCTTGAAGTCCACCACGCGGAAGGGCCCGGTGCCGATCGGCTTCTGCCGCATCACCCGCGCATCGACATGGCAGGGGTAGACTGGTGAAAGCCCGCTGGCGAGGAAGGCGATGAAGCTGGGCTGCGGCCGGCCGAGCTGGAAGCTGACCTCGTAGGGGCCGTTGGTCTCGACGGATTGCAGGTTGGCGTACCACTCCTGGCGGGGATTCTTGCGCCAGCCCGCCGGGCGCCGGCCTGCCACCGTGTCCCAGGTGCATTTCACGTCGGCCGAGGTGAAGGGCTTGCCGTCATGCCAGGCGACGCCCTGGCGGAGCGTCAGCGTGAGGCGCGTGTTCTCGGCATTCCAGCGCCACTCGGTGGCCAGCTCGGGCGTCAGGTCCGCGGGGTCGTTGCGTTCGCCCTGCTGGTTGTAGACGAAGAGGTTGTTGAAGACCGCCATGAAGGGCATGGCCGTGGCGATCGAGGCTTCCTCGTGCACCGAGGCGCTGGCCGGGTTCTCCCGGTGATAGACGCGCAGCGTGCCGCCGCGCTGCGGCTCCGCCATCGCCGCGCCCGATGCGAGCATCGCCAGCCCGGCGATGCCCGCCTTCCACCATGCTGTCACCGGCCGTCTCCATCCGCGTTGCGGCCGGTGCGTTGGGGTGCCCGGCCCTGGGGGAAGCATGCCCCAAGGACGCGGCGCAGGCGACAGGCGATCAGTGAGCCGTGATCACGCCTTGCCGGGCGCCCAGCCGTAGACCTTGGTGATGCTGCCGCCCATCAGCGTCGCGCGGTCGGCATCGGTCAGGCGATCCGTCACGCGGAAGCTGTCGACGCCCTGCTTGTAGGTCAGCAGGCCGACCGCGCGCGTCCAGTCCGTGCCCCACATGCAGCGGTCCAGCGTGAAGGCGTCGAAGATCTTCGCCAGCGGGTCCCAGATATCCTTGTAGGGGTAGGGTTCGTGGGAGAGGGTGCAGGCGCCGGTGATCTTCACCGCGACGTTCGGGTACTGCGCCAGGTTCAACAGCTTCGGCAGGTCGCCCCAGGGGTTCGGCGGTGCCGGCGGCTCGAAGGGCTGCTGCATCCCGATATGGTCGATGACGAGCCGCGTGTTGGGGTGCTTGGCGGCGAGCGGGGCGATCTGGGTGTCCAGCCGCCCATAGGCCAGCAGGTTCACCGGGAAGCCATGCTTGCCCGCCGCCGCCAGCACCGTGTTGATGCCGGGATCGTTCGGATCCTCCGACACGCCCGCGCGCATCATGATGCGGATGGCGACCGCGCCCTTCTGCTTCCGCCACTCCGCGATGGTCTCTGCCACGCCGGGATCGGAGGGATCGACCGGCTTGATCAGCGCGAAGCGGTCCGGGTGCCGGTTGTAGGCGTCGATCGCGTAGGAGGCGTCGTAGCGGTACATGGTGTGGACCGAGACGAGCAGGCCGCCATCGACGCCGACCTCGTCCATCGCCTTGATCATGTCGGCGTCGGTCACCTCGGGCGGGCCGTGCAGCGCATTCACCCAGGGCCGGCCCGGGTGGTCGCGCTCATAGACATGGACCTGGGCGTCGATGACGGGCATGGCTGCGTTTCCCCCGAATGGTGTGGGGAAACGCTATGCCCGGGGGCCGGGGGCGGCAAGACGCCACCGGCTACCTACCCCAGATACACGCCGCCATTCACGTGGATGGTCTGGCCCGTGATGTAGCCGCCCTCAGGGCCCGCCAGCATCCGCACCACATCGGCGATCTCCTGCACATGGCCCTTGCGCCGCATCGGGATGCCGGCCTCGTTCAAGGTCCCCGGGCTCGACCCGGCAGACAGGCCGCGCTGCGTGTCGATCGACCCCGGTGCGACGCAGTTGCAGCGGATGCCCTGCGGCGCCAGTTCCACCGCCAACCCACGCATGAGCCCCTCCAGCCCGGCCTTGGAGGCCGTGACATGGCAGCGGTTGGGCGTGCCGACATGGGTCGAGACGCCCGAGAGCCCGATCAGCGACCCTCCGCCGCGCTTGAGCATCAGCGGCACCACCGCCTGGGCCAGGATGAAGCAGCCATCCAGCGCGACGGACAGGATCTCCCGCCACTCCGCCAGGCTCATCTGCAGGAAGGGGGTCTGGCGCCGCAGCCCGGCATTGGCGACGGCGATGTCGAGCCCGCCGAAGCGCTCGCCGACGGCCTCCGCCATCGCCAGCACCGCCGCCTGGTCGGAGACATCGGCCATCGCCGCCATGGCAATCCCGCCCATCGCCTCGATCTCGGCGACCACGGCGTCCACCGCGGCGCGGTCGGAGCGCCCGTTCACCACCACCGCGGCGCCGTCCCGCGCCAGGGTCAGTGCGATGGCGCGGCCGATGTTGCGGCCCGCGCCGGTGACCAGCGCGACCTTGCCGGCAAGTGCTGCGGCCATGGAACTCTCCCCGTTCGAGTGCGGGGCGCAGCTTGGCCCGGCGCGGCGGTGTCGTCACCTCCGGTCCCAGGCATGTTGCACTGCGGCGCGCGGACCTTCATTCCGCGCAGGTGATCGCGCTTCGCCCCGTCCTGCTCGCCGCGCTCATGCTCGGCGCCTGCACCGCCACGCCGCCGGCCCCGCCCGCGCCGGACGAGCGCCTGCCGCCGCTCGCCCGCGCCGCGTTGGAGGAGTGGGAGGCCTGGGGCCGCGCCGTGCAGGAGGGCTGGCCAGACGACCGCCCCGCCGACACCGCCGCGACCCCCGCCCGCTTCGAGCGCCTGCTGGAGTATTGGTACGCCGTGCCCGGCAATTCCGGCGTCGCACGGCGCCTGCAGAACCGGCGCGCCGGCATCGCCAGCTATGCCGCCTTCGAACCGGTGGAGGGCGAGGAGGCCGAGGCGGCGCCCGCCTTCGTGCCGACGGCCGAGGATATCGGCTACTACGCTTCCCCGGCCTGGTCGGCCGCCTTCATCGGCTTCGTCGCCCGCCGCGCCGGCATCGCGGAGGAGGACCTGCCCGCCATGCCGACCCACGCCCGCTATATCGACCGCATGCTGCGCCGCGCCGTCGAGGACCCCGAGGGCGCGGCCTGGCTGCCGCAGGCGCCGGAGGATGCGCCGCCGAAGCCGGGAGACCTGCTCTGCGCCGACCGGTCCTGGCGCCCCATCGCGCATTGGACGCAGCGCCTGCCGGAGCGGGGGCGCTTCCGGCCCATGCATTGCGACGTGGTGATCCGCCTGCGCCCGGGCGTGGTGGAGGCGATCGGCGGCAATGTCGCCGACATGGTGGTGCTGCGCCGCTTCCCCGCCGATGCGGAGGGACGGGTGGAGCAGGCGCCGCCGGGCCGGCCGCAATTCGTGCTCGTGCTGACGCCGAACGCAGGCGTGTCGGCGGAGCGCGCGGCGGAGCTGGCAGCGCTGGCGCCGCTCGTGCCCGCCCATGAGGCGCGCGAACCGGCGCGGCGGCGCACCGTCGCGCGGGGCAAGCCGCGGCGGCGCTGACCTTCAGGGGAAAAGCTCGGGCCGGTACTCGAAGTGCATCGTGTCGAAGCGCGACCACTTGCCGCCCCAGATAAAGCGTTCCGCCTCGAAGGCGGCGACGATCGGCTCCGGGATGCGGTTGCGCCAGGGCGGCACGGCCTCGTCCGGCAGCGCCTCCTCCTCCTGCGCGGCGGCGCGACCCGTCACCCAGACCCAGTAGTCGGACCGCCGCGTGGCGATGTCGATCGCCGCGCCGGTGCCGTGCATGCTGGGGCGGTTGGTACCCGCGATGACGCGGCAGTTATAGGTGCCGGCGGCAGGAATCAGGTAGGGGCGCATCTCGGCGGGCAGCGCTTCCAGCCGCTCGATCACGCGTTCCAGCCGGCCCGCGACGTCGTTGACCGTGGTGACCATCACGCCCTGGCTGGAGAGGGAGGGCATCCAGGCGACGCGGCGCAGGTTCGCCCGCACCGCGCCGTCGCGGCATTCGCCGTACATCTTCGCGAAGAAGGCGGTGTTGCGCAGCCGCCCGGGGTCCTGTCCCGGCGCGGGCGGCGCCGAGAGAGCGCCCGGGATGTAGTCCTGCCGCATCATCTCCGCGATGGTCGCGTCGTCCAGCATCACCGCCATGGGCCGCGGCGGCAGGCCGGCGCCGGTGGGCCAGCGGGTGCCGTCGCGCCAGAGCAGGTCGCCATCCTCCACGCCCGCCAGATGGTCCGGATAGGCGGCGATCAGGCGGGCGAGGCGCGCTTCCTCCGGCTGCTCCCGCCGCACGGCGGGCGGCGGCACGGCGCAGGCGGCGGGCAGGGCGGCAAGCCCCGCCAGCCAGGCACGGCGTGGGATCATCGGCCGCCGGCGACGTCGAGGATGGTGCCCGTCACATAGCTCGCCTCGTCGGAGGCCAGGTAGCAGACCGCGTCGGCGATCTCCTCGGGCTGGCCGATCCGGCGCATCGGCACCAGGCGGTTGGGGCTGAGATCCAGCGACTGCTCCATCCGCGCGAAGACGGCCCTGGTGCGGTCGGTCTCGATCGGACCGGGGGCGACGGCGTTGATGCGGACGTTGAGGTGGCTGACCTCCATGGCGACGTCGCGCACGAAGCCGGCGATGCCGCCCTTGGCCGCGGAATAGGCCGCGGCCCCCGTGTCCTGCGCCGACCAGGGTGTGCCGTTCCGGCTGCCCGACGAGAGACAGACGATGGCGCCGGACTTCCGCGCCATCATCGCGGGCAGCACGGCGCGGGTGCAGAGGAAGGCGGAGCGCAGGTTGAGGCGGATGGTGAAGTCCCAGTCCTCGACCGACATCTCCCACACCCGCGCATTGCGTGCGCCGCCCACGTTGTTCACCAGGATGTCGACCTCGCCGCACTCGGCCTCGATGCGGGCGAAGGCGTCCTTCACGACCTGCTCCTCGGTGACGTCGCCGACCTGCGCCAGCACCTTGACACCCTTGGCGCGGAGTTCGGCGGCCACCGGCTCCAGCCCTGGCGCGTCGATGTCGAGCAGGGCGAGGCGGGCGCCCTCCGCCCCCAGCTTGCGCGCGATGGCGCGGCCGAGGCCGTTGGCGGCCCCGGTGACGACGGCGAGGCGGTCCTGCAGGCGGCCCATGGCGATGCTCCCCCGATGATGATGCAGGAGTGTGCTGCGGATGCCGCCGTGCCGGAAGACGCCGCGTGGATCCGGGCGAGGTCAGATGACGATGTAGTCCTCCCCGGCGACCAGCGGCAGGCCGGGCGTCATGGTGAAGAGATCCACCTCCACCCCGCCGACGCGGACAGCATAGATGCCTGCCGCCTTCTCCTGCAGCACTGCGCCGCTGGCGTAGCCGCGCAGCATGATCACGTCCCCGCCGACGGCGCCGGCGCGCTCGAAGTCGAGGATGCTGTCGCCCCGCGCCTCGCCGCCGCGCAGCACGAAGACGTCGTCGCCCGGCCCGCCGCGGTATCGATCGCTGCCGTCGCCTCCGACCAGGGTGTCGGCGCCGGCGCCGCCCTCCAGGCTGTCGTCCTCGTCCTCGCCGCGCAGGATGTCCCCGGCGAGGCCCGGCGTGCTGATGCCGACGAGGGTGTCGTCGCCGAAGCCGCCGGAAAGCTCGTTGCGTCGTGCCGACCCGGTCAGGCTGTCGTCGTGGGCGCTGCCGATCACGTCCTCGATGTTGTCCAGCCGGTCGCCCTCCGCGTGGCCGGAGGCCTGCGGGCCCTTGTCGAAGAGCGCGACGCGCACGCCCTCCAGGGACGCCGCATAGGTGACCAGGTCGCGCCCCGGGCCGCCGTCGAGGACGTCCGCGCCGCGCATCCCCACCAGCGTGTCGTTTCCGCCGAGGCCGTAGAGCCGGTCATTGGCCGGGCCGCCGACCAGCAGGTCGTCGCCCCCGCTGCCGGGCCGGCTGAAGCCGCTCAGGTCGGCGTCCAGGATGGCGACGCTGGCGCCGCGATAGAGCTGGGACGACCCGCCGAAGCCGCCGATGGTCGCGTCGATCCAGTCGAAGGCGATGCGCCCGTCGGCAAGCTGCGCGGCGGAGATGCGCTCCGGCGAGATCAGCCCCTCCTGGTCGATCTGCACCGGGCTGCCTTCGCCGAGGATCTGGGCGAAGAGATGGTAGTTGCCGCTGACCGGACCCGGGATCGCCTCCACCCAGTACCGGAGGCTGCCGCCGGCCTGCAGCGGGATGGTCTTGCTGAAGCTCGGGTCGAAAGGCGCGGTCGGCGGCCCGAAATCCTCCTCCAGCCCGGGCGCGCCGTTGGCGGCGAAGGTCCGCGCGAAGAGGTGGACCTGGAAGCTGGCATCGCCGGGGACGAGGTCGGCGAGCCAAGTGACGGTGAAGCTGCCGCCGGCATTGACCCGGATGGCAGGATTGAAGATCGGGTTGCCGCCGCTGATCTGCACCGCCGGCGCCGTCGCGTTCACCACGAAATCGTCGCCGAGCGGCGTGCCGTCGTCGTCGAAGATGCGCGCGCGCAGGCAGCGCGTGCCGCCGCCGCCGGTGTCGTTGGAGGCCCAGAGCGCCACGAAGTTGCCGTCGCCGATCGAGGCGACACGGAGGTCGAGGCTGAAGGCGGTGCCGAAGGGCGTGGTGTTGACCTGGAAGCGCGCGCCGGTGTCGAGGCCGCGTTCGTCGAAGATGCGCGCCATGATCGCCTGGCTCGGGTAGGTCTCGGTTGTCTGCTCGACGATCACGAAGCCGCCGGCGCCAAGCGCGGCGAGGGCGGTCAGGTAGGGCACGCCGGGATTGCCGGACGGGTTGGGCAGGAGCTGGAAGGCGGCGGGCGGCGAATCCGTCCGTTCCGAGAAGGCGGCCATGTCGGGATCGAAGGTGCCGCGGCGGAAGCCCTGCAGGGTCAGGATATCGGCGGCCGTGCCGCCGGCGCCCGAGAAATCGAAGACCAGGTCCGGCCCGACCTGGCCGGCGATCGCCATCAACGCGTCGTAGCTGTGCACCGTGGCGCCGGTGAGGTCGAGGCGCTCGCGCAGCCCGAAATCGGTGATGACGGTGCGGCCGTAGCCGCGGGCATACACGAAGGTGTCGAGGTTCACGCCGCCGGTCAGGATATCGACCCCCTCCGGGCCGAAGGTGGCCGCGCCACCGCCATCGAGGACGTCGAGGCCGGCGCCGCCGTCCAGGCTGTCCCGCCCCACCCCGCCCTTGATGGTGTCGTTGCCTGTGCCGCCCTGCAGGGTGTTGTCGGCGCTGTTGCCGGTGATGCTGTCGTCGCCGCCGCCGCCGACCGCGTTCTCGATCAGCACACGCAGCGGATCGGGGCCGACATTGTAGGCGATGGCGACGTTCTCGGTCAGCCCGAGCAGGTCGGAGAAGCCGCCCGGGGTGAGGTTGATGACCTGGTTCCGCGCATAGCCCGAGGCGTCGAGCGTATCGATCCCGCCGCCGTCCCAGATGGTGAAGACGGGCTGCGGGGTCCTCGTGAAGTCGAAGAAGTCCCAGCCCGCGCCGGAGGCGTTGTAGCCATAGGTCGTGTTGCCGGAGCGGGTGGTGAAGTCAGCGCCGTACTTCGCCTGGATCGCCGCGATGTCGTAGAGCATCGGCGTCATCGGGTTGACCATGGTGGGCGGGTTGCTGAAGGCCGCGTTGTCGGTCGTCGGCACCCAGGTGCCGTCGGCGCGCAT
>JAIYAI010000396.1 GCA_027489135.1 Acetobacteraceae bacterium | reverse complement strand
CCGGAAAAGCTCGCGGCCAATGAGCATCCGCCGGATCTCGCTCGTCCCCGCGCCGATCTCGTAGAGCTTCGCGTCGCGCAGCAGCCGCCCCGTCGGGCTGTCGTTGATATAGCCCATGCCGCCCAGGATCTGGATCGCGTCGAGCGCAATCTTCGTCGCGGCCTCCGCCGCATAGAGAATGGCGCCGGCGGCATCCTTGCGCGTGGTCTGCCCGCGGTCGCAGGCGCGCGCCACGGCGTACACGTATGCGCGGCAAGCGTTCAGCGCCGTATACATGTCGGCGACCTTGCCTTGGATGAGCTGGAACTCGCCGATCGCCTGGCCGAACTGCTTGCGTTCGTGGATGTAGGGCACGACCACGTCCAGCGCCGCCTGCATGATGCCGAGCGGCCCGGCAGCCAGCACCGCACGCTCGTAGTCGAGGCCGGACATCAGCACCCGCACGCCCTCGTTGACGCGGCCGAGCACGTTCTCCGCCGGTACCTCGCAGTCCTCAAAGACGAGTTCGCTGGTGGGGGAACCGCGCATGCCGAGCTTGTCCAGCTTCTGCGCGGGCGTGAAGCCCTTGAAGCCCTTCTCGACCAGGAAGGCGGTGATGCCGCGCGGGCCGGCCTCGGGGTCGGTCTTGCCGTAGACCACCAGGGTTTCCGCGTAATGGGCATTGGTGATCCACATCTTCGTGCCGTTCAGCACGTAGCGGTCGCCGCGCTTCTCGGCGCGCAGCTTCATGGAGACGACGTCGCTGCCCGCGCCGGGCTCGCTCATCGCCAGCGCGCCCAGATGCTCGCCGCTGATCAGCTTCGGCAGGTAGCGGCGCTTCTGCTCCTCGGTGCCGTTGCGGGCGATCTGGTTGACGCAGAGGTTGGAATGCGCGCCGTAAGAGAGGCCGACCGAGGCGCTGCCCCGGCTCACCTCCTCCATGGCGACGACATGCGCGAGGTAGCCCATGGCGGCGCCGCCGTATTCCTCGCCCACCGTGATGCCGTGCAGGCCGAGCGCGCCCATCTCCGGCCAGAGATGGCGGGGGAATTCGTCGGTGCGGTCGATCTCGGCGGCGATCGGCGCGACGCGGTCGGCGGTGAAGCCGCGCACCGTCTCCCGCAGCATGTCGATCTCCTCGCCGAGGCCGAAATCGAGGCCCGGCAGCGTCGCGTTCGGGATCATGCGTTTCCCTTCGAGTATTGGCGGCGGAGTTCGCCGCGCATCACCTTGCCCGTCGCCGTCAGCGGCAGGGCCTCCACGAAGCGGACCTCGCGCGGATAGGCATGGGCTGCGAGGCGCGTCCTGACGTGATCCTGCAACGCCTGGGCCAGCGCGTCATCCGCTTTCGCCCCCGGCGCTGGCACCACCACGGCGGTCACGCGCTCCGTCCGCAGCGGATCGGGCAGGCCGATCACGGCGGCCATGGCGACAGCGGGGTGGCGCAGCAGGCAGTCCTCGATCTCGCCGGGACCGATGCGGTAGCCGGCGGAGGTGATCACGTCATCGTCGCGGCCGACGAAGCGGAACCAGCCATCCTCGCTCATCACGCCCTGGTCGCCCGTCAGCAGCCAGTCGCCGACGAACTTCTCCGCCGTCGCGGCCGGGTTGTTCCAGTAGCCGAGGAACATCACCGGATCGGGCCGGCGCACGGCGATGGTGCCGGCCTCGCCCGGCGGCAGCGGATTGCCGGCGGCATCCAGGATGGCGACCTCGTGCCCTGGCACGGCGCGGCCCATCCAGCCCGGCCGCGCGGGCATCAGGCCCGCGCAGGAGGAGACGACCAGGTTGCATTCGGTCTGGCCGTAGAACTCGTTGATCGTGAGCCCGAAGGCGCCGCGGCCCCAGTCCAGCAGTTCCGCGCCCAGCGTCTCCCCGCCCGATCCGACGCTGCGCAGTCTTGCCCGGAACCGGGTGGGGTCCGGCACGGCGCGCAGCATCTTCAGCGCGGTCGGCGGCAGGAAGGCGTTGCGCACGCCGTGCTCCGCCATCAGGCGGAAGGCGAATTCCGGGTCGAACTTCGCCATGCGGTGCGCGAGGACGGAGACGCCGTGATGCAGGCTGGGCAGCAGCACGTCGAGCAACCCGCCGACCCAGGCCCAGTCCGCAGGCGTCCAGAACAGGTCGCCTGGCTGCGGGAACATCTCCTGCGGCATCTCGACACCGGGCAGGTGGCCGAGCAGCACGCGGTGCCCGTGCAGCGCACCCTTGGGCGATCCCGTGGTGCCGCTGGTGTAGACCAGCACGGCGGGATCGTCGGGGCCGGTGTCCACAGGAGCGAAGCTGTCCGATGCGCGCGCCATCTCTGCCGGCAGGGACAACGCCCCCTCCCCCGCGCCATCGGCCGAGAGCACGAGGCGGAGATTGGGCAGCGCCGCGCGGATGCCGGCGATCTTGCCGAGGCCGAGCGCATCGGTGACCAGCGCCGCCGCGCCGGAATCGCGCAGGCGGAATTCCAGCGCCTGTTCGCCGAACAACTGGAACAGCGGCACGGCGATGGCGCCCAGCTTGTAGAGGGCAAGGTGTGTGACCGCTGCCTCCGGCACCTGCGGCAGCAGCACGCCGACGCGGTCGCCGCGCGCGATGCCATGCCCGCGCAGCGCATTGGCCAGCCGGTTCGAGGCCTGGCGCAGCGCATCGAAGCTCCAGCGATCGAGGCCGCCATCCTCGCGCAGGTGCAGCAGCGCGGGGCGGCCGGAGCCATCGGCCCAGCGGTCGCAGCAGTCGACGCCGATGCTGTACCGATCCGGTATGCGCCAGCGGAAGGCGGCGCGGATCGCCTCGTAGCTCTCGCCTGCGGGCAGCATGGCCTGCGCCTCCCTCTTGCTAACGAACATACGTTAGTTTTTGGCTTGACGGCAAGACCCTTCCGACGGACCCTGGCCAGGGTTCTGGATGGGGGTTCCGTGGCGCGCATCGCCGGTTCCAGCGGCGCCCGCACGGCGGAGGCGATCCGCCGCGCCGCGCTCAGGCTGATCTGGCGGCAGGGCTACGCCGCGATGAACCTGCGCGACCTGGCGGCCGAGGTGGGGATCCAGCCAAGCTCGCTCTACAACCATATCGAGACCAAGCAGGCGCTGCTGTTCGACCTGGTGCACGACCACCTCACCGCGCTGCTCGCCGCCACCGACGCGGCGCTGGAAGCTGCGGGGCCGGACACGCTGGAACGCCTCCGCGCCTTCGCCGCACACCACGTGCTGTATCACCTGGAGAAGCGGGCCGAGGTCTACATCGCGAATTCGGAACTGCGCGCGCTCGACCCGCCGAACCATGGCCGCGTGGTCGCGCTGCGCCGGGCCTACGAGGCCCGCCTGATCACGCTGCTGGAAGCGGGCATGGCCGAGGGGCGGCTTGCCGTCGCGGACATCACCGTCGCGGCCTATGCGATCCTGGCCATGCTGACGGGGGTCTGCACCTGGTATCGGCCGGGCGGGCGGCTTTCGAACGCGGAGATCGTCGACCAGCACGTGGCGCTGGTCATGGCCGGCGTGCTGAAGCGGTCAGCCGCGTAGCTGCAGCGCGAGCGGCGGGTCGTCCGTTGCGATCGCATCCATGCCCAGCGCCAGCCCGCGGCGGATCGTCTCCGCATGGTTGGTGCCCCAGGCGCTGACGAAGAGGCCCGCGGCGCGGACCGCAGCAACGCCCGCCTCGTCCCATTCGCCGATGGACAGGCCGATCTCCTCCGCTCCGCACCAGCGGGCGAGAGCCAAAGCGCCACCCGGCCCCATGCCGCGCCAGGGCGTCGCCTCCAGCAGCAGCACGCGGCGCAGGAAGCCACCGGCTGCGCTCGCTTCCGCCAGCGTCGCAGGCTCGAAGCTCATCACCGTAGTCCGCGCGCGCATGCCAGCGGCGTCGAGGTCGCGCAGGCAGGCTGCCACGATGCCGGGATAAGGCCGCTTGGCGCGGTCCGACTTGATCTCGAGGCGCAGGATGCGCCCCGCGGCCTTGGTCATGGCGACCACGTCCGACAGCAGCGGCACCCGCTCGCCGCCCGTGCCCTTCACCCGCACCGCGGCAATCTCCGCCACCGTCCGGTCCCGCACAGGCCCGCCCGCATCGGTCATGCGATCCAGCGTCGCGTCGTGCATCGCCACGACCTGCCCGTCCGCGCTGAGATGCACATCGAATTCGAGCTGTTCGCAGGGCAACGCCAGCGCCTCGCGGAAGGCGTGCAGGCTGTTCTCCGGCCAGAGCAGCGCGCCCCCGCGGTGCGCCGCGATCTCCGTCAGGTGCCCAGCAGCCATACCGAAAACAGCCCCGCTTCGTCCGTCCACAGCGCCTCCTCGCGCCATCCGGCCTCCGCCGCAAGGGCACGGAAGCCGTCGGGGCGGTACTTGTGGCTGTCCTCGGTGTGGATGGTCTCGCCGGCGGCGAAGGCGATGCGCCGGCCGCCGAAGGCAACGCCCTGGTCGCGGAGCGAGACGAGATGAATTTCGATCCGCTCCGCCTCGGCGTTCCAGACCGCTTGGTGCCGGAAGCCGCCGAGGTCGAAATCCGCGCCGCCTTCCCGGTTCAGCCGCACCAGCAGGTTCAGGTTGAAGGCCGCCGTGACACCCGCCGCGTCGTCATAGGCGGCGACCAGCACGGCCGGGTCCTTCACCAGGTCAGCGCCGATCAGCAGCCGTGCCCCCTCCCCCAGCGCCGCGCGCAGCCGTGCGAGGAAGCTCGCCGCATCCTCCCGCCGGAAATTGCCGATGGTGGAGCCGGGGAAGAAGCCCAGCAGCGGCGGCGCCAGCGGCAGGTCGAAGCCCTGGGTGAAGTCGGCGACGACCGGGATCACCTCCAGCGCCGGGAAGGCGCGGGCGACGCGCCCCGCGGCGTCCTTCAGCCAGTCCGCTGCGATGTCCACCGGCACATAGGCCGCGGGGCTCCGCAAGTGCCCCAGCACCTGCACCGCCTTCACCCCGTCGCCCGGCCCGAACTCCACCACCCGCGCCCGCGGCCCGATGCGCGCGGCGATGTCGGCGCCGTGGCGGTCGAAGATCCCGCGCTCCGTCCGCGTCGGGTAGTACTCGGGAAGCGTCGTGATCTCCTCGAACAGCCGCGTGCCGGTGGCGTCGTAGAGCCACTTGCAGGGCAGCGTCTTCCGCGGCGCCGTCAGCCCGGCCAGCGCATCGGCGACCAGCGCCGCGTTCAACGCGCGTTCTCCGCAAGGCGCAGCCCGGTGAACTGCCAGCGCTTGTCCGGGTGGAAGAAGTTCCGGTAGCCCAGCCGCGCATGACCCGGCGGCGTGGCGACGGACCCGCCGCGCAGCACCATGGTGTTGATCATGAACTTGCCGTTGTACTCGCCGACCAGGCCGGCCCAGGGGCGATAGCCCGGATAGGGGCGATAGGCGCTCTCGGTCCATTGCCAGACATCGTCGGCAACGGCGTCGAGCGGCAGTGTGGCGGCGGCCGCCTCCCACTCGGCTTCCGTCGGCAGGCGCTTGCCGGCCCAGCGGGCGAAGGCGTCGGCCTCGTACCAGCAGATATGGCGCACCGAGGCATCGGGATCGAGCGGCGCGAGGCCAGCCGGCGAGAACTGCATCCAGCGCCCGTCGCGATCCTGCTGCCAGTGCAGCGGCGCCTGCCAGTCCTCCGCATAGCGCGCGGCCCAGCCGTCGCTCATCCACAGCAGCGGCTGCGCATAGCCGCCGGCCTCGATGAACCGCAGCCATTCGCCGTTGGTGACGGGGCGGGAGGCGATGCGGTAGGGATCGAGCCAGACGCGATGCCGCGGGCCCTCGTTGTCGAAGTAGAAGGGCGTCTCCGCCGGCGTCCCGATCTCGACCAGCCCAGACGGCCCATCGAGCATCCGCGCCTCGCCGCCGATCGGCAGCGGGGGCCGCCAGCCCGGGTCGCAGGCCGGCTTCAGCGGGTTCTGCGCCAGCGCGTGCAGCACGTCCGTCACCAGCAACTCCTGGTGCTGCTGCTCGTGATGCAGGCCAAGCTCGACCAGGAAGCGCAGATCCGGCGGCACGTCGCGGCCCAGCAGCCGCAGCATCGCGGCATAGACGTGGCGGCGATAGGCGATCACCTCCGCCACGGAGGGCCGGGTGATCATGCCCCGCGCCGGCCGGGCATGCCGCGGGCCTGCGGCTTCGTAATAGGAGTTGAACAGGAAGGCGTAGTCCGGGTTGCAGACCTTGTAGCCCGGCTCGAAGCGGCCGAGCAGGAAGGTCTCGTAGAACCAGGTCGTATGCGCGAGGTGCCACTTGGTCGGGCTGGCATCCGGCATGGACTGGATCGCCTGGTCCTCGGCCGAAAGCGGCGCGGCGAGCCGTTCGGAATGGCCGCGGACGGCCTGGTAGCGTTCCTGCATTCCAGTCGCGTCCCCTGCTGGTCGCTACGTCAACAACGCAGTGACGATGGAGTTCCACTCCCCCTCCAGCGGCAGGGGGGAGCGTGATCGCCCGGCACGCCGGTACCAGTAGTCGGCGTTGGAGAGATCACCCTCCTGCCGGTGCAGCCAGGCATGCGCCCAGGCAGCGTCGGCATCCTCGCCCTCCTGCGCGACCGCATGGGCCTGGTTCCAGTCGCCCTTGGCGGCCCACCAGAGCGCGCGCAGGGGCAGGGAAAGCCCCTCCGGCGGCGCGGCATCGGTCGTCGCGGACCTGTGCAGTTCCTCGGCGGTCATGGCGCGCGCCCCATCTCGCGATAGCGATATTCGCCGGAGGCGGCGCCGGCATCACGCACCGCTTCCGCCAGCAGATGATGATCCGGGGAGAGCGCGCAAGCCGGATCGGTCGCCGCGGCGTCGCCGGTCAACGCGAAGGCCTGGCAGCGGCAGCCGCCCCAGTCGATCTCGGCCCGGTCACATCCGCGACAGGGCGCCGGCATCCAGCCCGTGCCGCGGAAGCGGGCGAAGGCCTCGGACCCCTCCCAGGCGTCGCGCAGCGAGGTGCGGCGCACATCGGGGAAGTCGAAGCCGGGCAGGCTTTCGGCCGCGTGGCAGGGCAGCACGTGGCCCGAGGGCGAGACCGCCAGGAAGCGCCGCCCCCAACCGCCCATGCAGGCCTTGGGGCGCTGCGCGTGGTAGTCCGGCACGACGTAGTCGATGACGAGGCGGCCCTTCAGCGCGGCGCGCGCGGCCTCCACGGTCTCGGTCGCCTGGTCCAGTTGCGCGCGGGTCGGCAGCAACGCGTCGCGGTT